>JBBWZU010000473.1:0-8289 GCA_039649225.1 Hyphomicrobiales bacterium
TGCAGACGATGACGGCGCTGGAAGCGCTGATCGACGAGGTCGCGGCCGCGCTGCCGCTCGATCCGATCGAATTTCGGCGCCGCAATGCGCTCAAGACCGGCGGCCGGACCATGACGGGCAATCCGTATAGCGTCTCGGTGCGCACCGACGAGATCCTCGCCAAGCTGGAGAAGCACCCGATCTGGGCGCAACGCGCCGCGGAGAAATCGCGCGCATCGGCCGGCACGCTGGTCGGCACCGGCGTTGCCTGCGTCACCAAGGACTTCGGCAGCGGCAACGACAGTTGCCTCGGACGTGTCGAGATCACCCCGGAGGGCCGCATCTCGATCCATTGCGACCACGTCGAGATGGGTAACGGCATCGGCACCGCATTGGCCAACCGCGTCGCGCTTCACCTCGGCGCAATCGCCGACGAGGTCTCGGTCGCGCGCGTCGATACCTACGATGTGCTCGGGCTCGTCACCTCCGGCGATCCGTACGCGATGGATCAGAAAACCCAGAACGCCGCCGAGAAGAATCCGCGCTGGGTCCCGGTGATCAGTTCGGCGACCAGCGCGTCGATCGGCGCGCATGTTGGAACGCATGCGGCCGCCGAAGCCGCGCGCGTGATTTTCCGCTTCGGCCTGTGGCCGGCGGCGCTGGAGCTGTGGCGCATCGGGGTGAACGATCCGCGCGCAAAAGCCCGGGCGAAAGCGCGTTGGAAGGACAGCCAGCTCATCGTCGACGGCCTGCCGCCGCTCGACCTTGCGGCGCTCGCCGCCAAGGCGCATGCGCGCAATCTTGTCACCGGCGCGATGGCGCATGGCTTCTCGCGCTGGGCCTGGTCGCGCGCGCGTTTCCAGCTTCCGGGCGAGATATGGCGCGCCGAGATCGACGCGCTCGCCATCCGCCGAGGTGGCGGCCAATTCGACCGGCTGGACCGTTCAAGCGTCTGGTTTCCGCCGACCGACAATAACCGTATCGGCGTGGCGTTCACCTCGCTGTGCGGCACGCTGGTGCGTGTCGAGATCAAGCGCGCGACCGGCGCACTGCGCATCGCCAAGGCCTACAGCGTGCTCGAGTGCGGGCAGGCGCTGGTGCCCGAGGTCGTGCTCGGCCAAACGCAAGGCGGTTTCGCGATGGGCGTCGGCTACGCGTTGCTTGAAACGCTGCCGCCTCACGAAGGCGGGCCCGGCAACGGGCAATGGAATCTCGGCCAATATTTGATTGCGCGCGGCTCCGACCTGCCGCTGCACGATCTCGAGATCGAGGTGCTGCCGGCGCTGACGGCTGACGAAGCGCCGAAGGGCATGGCGGAGGTCGTGATGATCCCGATCGTGCCCGCGCTACTCAACGCCATTCACGATGCCACGGGCAAGCGCTTCCATTCCCTACCGGTGACACAGGCCATGCTCAAGGGAGCGCTCGCGTGACGACACTGAGTCTCACCATCAACGGCCGCGCGCACGGCCCGACCGACGTGCGCGACGACCTGACGATGAACGACTACTTGCGCGAATACCTTGGGATGACCGGCACCAAGTTCGGCTGCGGCGCCGCGCAATGTCTGAGCTGCGCGATCATTGTCGACAACGCCGACGGCACCAGCACCACCAGCCCCACCTGCGTGGTGCCGGCCGCGAGCTTCAACGGCAAGGCGATCCGCACGGTCGAGGGCCACGCCAAGAACGGCGAGTTGACCGCGTTGCAGAAGGCCTTCATCGACCACTTCGCGTTCCAGTGCGGCTATTGCACGGCCGGCTTCCTGAACGAAGGCCAGGTTCTGCTCGAGCGTCTGGCGAAAACGCCGGTGGCGCGTGCGCAGCTTGAACAGACCATCGCCGAGGCGCTTGACGGGCATCTCTGCCGTTGCACCGGTTACGTCAAATATCACGAGGCGGTGCGCGACGTGATCCTGGCCGACGCGCCCCGCTACCTGGTCGCCAACAAATGAGCGCGCGGGGCAACGCCACAATGAAATCCGCGACGCGGTTTAGGGCACTCGCTTCGGCCGCGGCGCTCGCGATGAGCCTGCTCACCGGCTATGCGGCCTCCGAGACCGCGCCGCATACGCTCGCGGCACCGGAGAGCTTTGCGGCAATCGGCGATCCCGGCGCCCGTTCGGCTGCCTTGTTCACCGAGCTTGGCAAAGTGCTGACCCATCCGCGCTGTGTCAATTGCCATCCGGCCGGTGACCGGCCACGTCAGACCGATGCCGGCCGGCCGCATCAGCCGCCGGTCTGGCGCGGCGCGGACGGTCACGGCCTGCCGGCGATGCGCTGCCCCATTTGCCATGGAGACGCGAACTTCGAGCCCGGCCGCATGCCGGGCCATCCGGAGTGGCATCTCGCGCCGCGCGCGATGGCGTGGGAGGGCAAGACGCTCGCGGAGATCTGCGCGCAGATCAAGGACCCGGCGCGCAATGGCGGTCGCAAGCCGGAGGATTTGATCCATCACATCGGCGAGGACACACTGGTCGGCTGGGCCTGGGCGCCGGGTTATGGCCGGAGCGCGGCGCCCGGCACGCAGAAGATTGCCGGTGCGCTGGTCGAGGCCTGGGTGAAGAGCGGAGCGGCGTGCCCGGCGAATTAGAACGCTCGAGCTATAGCTTACACGCCCGTTGCGGCGTTGACCCAGTGGCCGTGCGTCATCAGCCACATGAACAATGCGCCTGCGAGCCCGAACACAAACCCGAACACCAGCGGCAGGGCCGCGCCGTCGCGGTTGGCAGGTTCGAGCGCCGCCATGTCGGGATGCGCCGGGTCATAGTGGACCGCAACACTCTGGCCCGCCGCGTAGCGTGCGACGACCCTCTCGGCATAGTTCGGCGAGCCCGAGCCCACGATTCCGCCAAGCTTCCAGGTATCCGTCGCATAATTGCTGTCATCGACCCGATAGGCAAAACGGACGTCCGGCCGATAGATCGTCGAGACGCGTTCATCGCCATCGTCGTCGCGCCGGCGTTCCTCTTCCTCCACGACCCGCGAGCTGATGATCTGCCCCACCGTGGTCGGCCATGAGGCACTCGCGTTGCGCTCGCGGCGCTGGATGAAATAGGCCGCGAAGGAGCCGGCCGCGACCAGCAGTGCCGCCAATGGAAGCCCGAGCGCGAACATCGGAAGTCCGTTCGCCATCATGATCATCTTGCCGGCGATGGCATGCGCGGTGAGGATGCCGCCGATCGCACCAAAGACGAGCAGGAACACGGTCGTCCCCGCAAGGTTGCCCTTGCCCTTCGGCTCGAGTGCGGATTTCGCCGGATCGGCCGGATCGTAGTAGACGTCGACCGGCTTGCCCGCCGGGTATTTCTTGACGAGCGCTTTTGCGATCAGGCCCATCGTGCGCGATTTTCCGCCGATCTGGAAGCCGTCGCCTTCGTAGTCGGTTGCGCCGACGCGATAGTGGTAGCGCATCATGGCGCCGGCATCGGCCGGATCGAGGCCCGAGGGATGCGTCGCCGAAACGTCGAGCTTGGAAATCGTGATTTTTCCTCGCGTCACCGACCAGTGCCGTTGCGAGGACTTGTCTCCGACCATTTTCCACAGGGCGTAAATCTGATTGATGGCGATCAACCAGCAAACGGCGGCCGCGATCACGGTCCAGATCAAAGCGGTAGAGGAAAGCATGCGTTTTCCAGTATTTTCTCAAAATAGATGTGCCTGTTTTGGTCGCCTCGACGATGCAATTGGTTCACCGAGTAGCTAGATTTGCCGGGCATTTCCGTTTTGAGTCGCCCCATGCCGGTCCGCCAGCTTGCCGAGAATGTCGTCAACCGCATCGCCGCCGGCGAGGTGGTCGAGCGACCTGCCAGCGTCGTGAAGGAGCTGGTCGAAAACGCGCTCGACGCGGGCGCGCGGCGCATCGAAGCGCTCACCGACGGCGGTGGGCGGCGGCTCATTCGCGTGACCGATGATGGCGGCGGCATGACGCGCGCGGACCTTGCGCTTGCCGTCGAACGCCACGCGACCTCGAAGCTGCCCGACGATGATCTGATGGCGATCGCGACGCTCGGTTTTCGCGGCGAGGCCTTGCCGTCGATCGGCTCGGTCGCGCGGTTGACGATCACGACGCGCCACGTCGCCGAGCCGAACGCCTGGAGCATCATGGTCGATGCCGGCGCGAAGTCGGACGTAAAGCCCGCCGCGCTTTCGGAAGGCACGCGCGTCGAGGTGCAGGATCTGTTTTACGCAACGCCCGCGCGGCTGAAGTTTCTCAAAACCGACCGCACGGAAGCCGAAGCCATCCGCGACGTGGTGCGCCGGCTCGCGATGAGCCGGCCGGACGTGGCGTTCACGCTCGCCGGCGAGGAGAGGGCGCCCGTGACCTGGGGTGCGGCGCTGCCCGGCGCCGCGGGACAGCTTGCGCGGCTTGGGGATGTCCTGGGCGCGGAATTTCGCGCCAACGCGGTCGCGGTGCGGGGTGGACGCGAGGGCCTGTCGATCGAGGGCTATGCGGCGCTGCCGACCTACACCAAAGGCAACGGCCTCTCGCAATATCTCTTCGTCAACGGCCGCCCGGTGCGCGACAGACTGATGCTCGGCGCGGTACGCGGCGCCTATGCGGATTATCTGCCGCGCGACCGGCACCCGATCGTGGCGCTGTTTGTCATGGTCGATCCGCGCGAGCTCGACGTCAATGTGCATCCGGCCAAGACCGAGGTGCGCTTTCGCGATGCGGGTCTGGTGCGTTCGTCGATCGTGCGCGCCTTGCAGGAGGCGCTGGCGCGCGATGCGCAACGTGTCGCGACCACTGGCGGCGATGCGACCATCGCGGCATTTCGTCCGAACGCGATGCCGCGCCGGGACTGGGACTGGCGCGCGTCGCCGGCGCGGCCGAATTATCCGACGCAGGGCGCGAATGCGCTCGCGGGATTTGGCGAAGTCGCGCAGGCTGCCTTCGACGTCGGCGCGCCGTCCGTGGATGCGCGCGCCGAGGCGCTCGAAGCCGCGCCGGACTTAGGCGACCGCCCGCTCGGCGCCGCGCGGGCGCAACTGCATGAGACCTACGTGGTGGCGCAGACCCGCGACGGTATCGTCATCGTCGATCAGCATGCGGCGCACGAGCGCATCGTCTACGAGCGCATGAAGGCCGCGCTGGAGCAGTCCGGCGTCGCGCGGCAGATTTTGCTGATCCCAGAGATCGTCGAGCTGGACGAAGCCGATGTCGAGCGTCTCGCGGCGCGCGCGAATGAGCTGACGAAGTTCGGGCTTGTGCTCGAGCCGTTCGGGCCAGGCGCGATCGCGGTCTCGGAAACGCCCTCGCTGCTGGGCGAAGTCGACGCGCAGGCGCTGGTGCGTGACTTGGCTGAGCACATCGCCGAATGGGACGAGGCGCTGCCGCTTGAGCGGCGCCTGATGCATGTCGCCGCCACGATGGCGTGCCACGGCTCGGTCCGCGCCGGGCGGCGGTTGAGAGGCGAAGAGATGAATGCGTTGCTGCGCGAAATGGAGGCGACGCCGAACTCCGGCCAGTGCAATCACGGCCGGCCGACTTACGTGGAGCTGAAGCTCTCGGATATCGAACGGTTGTTCGGGCGAAAGTGAGATTCAGCGCGCGCGCAAAATCGTAAACTCCGTATCGTCGTATTTCCTTCGCTCCAATTCCTCAAAATCCTGCGGCGCCTTGAAGGCCGCTTCGACGGACTCCTCGACCACGATCAGCGCTTCGCGCGTCAGCCATCCGCCCGTGCGCGCGGATTCCAAGGCCTTCTCGCCCAGCCCCTTGCCGTAGGGCGGATCGAGGAACACCAGCGAGAACGGCTCGACCGGATGCGCAGCGCCGAGCTTGGTCGCATCGCGCCGGAAAATGCGCGTCGCGGCGGCGACGCCCAGCGCCTCGACATTCTGGCGCATCAGCGCGCGCGCTTCGGCTTCTTCGTCCACGAACAGCGCGAATGCCGCGCCGCGCGATACGGCCTCCAGCCCGAGCGCGCCGGTGCCGGCGAACAGGTCGAGCACGCGTGCGCCCGCGATCGGGTTGTCGTAGGCGTGCATCAGGATATTGAACAGCGCTTCGCGCAGCCGATCCGCGGTGGGCCGGATGTGCTGCGACTTCGGCGCGGCAAGCGCGCGTCCGCGCAACCGTCCGCCGACGATGCGCACTTAGCGCTTTCCGCGTTTCGGATGGCCGCCGCGCTTCGGCGCGCGCTCGTCGAACGAGGGTTTGGCGCCTTCACCGCGCGACGGCCGATGGAATGGGCTCTTGGCGACGGCTTTTTTCTTGGGCCGATCCGCTGCGCGCGGGCGATGTGGCCCGCCTTTGCCGGGTGCCGCTTCGCGCTTGTCCGTTTTCTGCGCTACCTCGCGTTTTCCGTCCGCAGGCGGGCGGCGAGCCGCTGGAGCGCGCGGTTGTTCGCGTTCGGCGATCGGCGCGGAGAAATCCGCGCCCGCCGCCTTGGCGAGCTTCTCGCCGAGCTGGTCGCGCAGAATGCGCGTCGGCACCTCGGCGACGTCGCCCTCGGGAAGATCGCCGAGCTGAAACGGCCCGAACGAGACACGAATGAGCCGCGCGACCTGCAGCCCGAGATGGCGCAGCACGTTGCGCACCTCGCGGTTCTTGCCTTCACGAATGGCGAACGTGATCCACACGTTGGAGGTCTGTTCGCGATCGAGCTGCGCGTCGATCGGCCCGTAGCGGACGCCGTCGACCGTGACGCCGTCGCGCAGCGCATCGAGCTGCAGCTGCGTGACCTTGCCGTAGGCGCGCACGCGATAACGCCGCAGCCAGGCGGTGGACGGCAGTTCCAGCGTGCGCGCAAGCCCGCCGTCATTGGTCAGCAGCAGCAGGCCTTCGGTCGCAAGATCGAGCCGTCCGACGCTGATCAGCCGCGGCAGGTCCTGCGGCAGCGAATCGAAGATCGTCGGGCGCCCCTGCGGATCGGCGGACGTCGTCACCAGTCCGCCCGGCTTGTGATAGAGAAACAGCCGCGTGCGCTCCGCGCCGGGCAGCGGCCTGCCGTCGACCACGACCTTGTCGGAAGGCGCTACGTTTAACGCGGGCGACGTGATCTTGGCGCCGTTGACCGCGACGCGCCCGGCCGTGATCCAGCCCTCGGCCTCGCGCCGCGAGCATAGCCCGGCGCGGGCCATGACTTTGGCGATGCGCTCGCCTTGCGTATTTTGATTCGACGCCATAGTGGAGCCTTATGGCACAGTCTTTCATGGATGACGCGCTTTCCGAAGCCCGCGCCGCCGATGAGGCCGCCGAGGTTCCGGTGGGCTGCGTCATCGTGCGCGAGGGCGCCGTGATTGCGCGGGCCGGAAATCGTACCTTGCGCGACCGCGATCCGACCGCCCATGCCGAAATGCTGGCCATCCGGCAGGCGGCCAGGACGCTCGGCTCGGAGCGGCTGACCGGCTGCGATCTCTACGTGACGCTCGAGCCCTGCGCCATGTGCGCGGCGGCGCTCTCGTTCGCGCGCCTCCGCCGGCTTTATTACGGCGCGGCGGATCCGAAAGGTGGGGCGGTGGACAACGGCGTGCGGTTCTTTGCGTCGCCGACGAGCCATCACGTCCCGGAGGTCTATGGGGGGATCGGCGAGACCGAGGCTGCGGGCCTGCTGAAGGAGTTCTTCAAGGCGCGGCGCTAACCCGCCAGCAGCGCCCCCAGCTTCTCCTTGACCTCGGCCTTGGCGCCCTCCGCGGCGCGCAGGATCGCGCTCGCCTGAAAGAAATCCAGCATCCGGAAGATGCCGATATTCGGCCGCACGACGAGATCGGGTGCGCCGCTTTTCAGCTTTTCGGTCACGATCGTGTGGCTCATCACCGAAATGGTGGTGAACAGGCTCTCCCATGGATCGGGCACGCCCTGACCCTCCGCGAGACCGCCCGATACGTCGACCGCGAGGACCACGTCGGCCTTGCCGCGCAGCAGGCCGAAGGGCAGCGGATCGACCGCACCGCCATCGACCAGCACACGGCCGTCGATCTCGATCGGCCGCACCAGTCCGGGCACTGCCATCGAGGCGGCGACCGCGGGCTTGAGCAACCCTTCGGTGAACACCACAGGCGTACGTGCGTGCAGGTCGGTCGCTATCAGGGTGAGCGGGATTTGAAGGTCGGCGAAGTTCTCCGGCGTGAGATCCGCGATGAAGGCGTCGCAGAATTTCGCCGCATCGACCACCAGCGGATTGCCGAAGCCTGCACCGAGAATCTCCGACCAGGCTACCGCGCGCGCGCCCATCACGCGGCGCAGGATCTCGGTGCGATTGTGCGCGAGTGAAATGATATGGCGGCGCATTGCGCGCCCGCTCATGCCCGCCGCATAGCCCGCGCCGATCACGGCGCCGATCGACGAGCCCGCGATCGCGAC
>JBBWZU010000480.1:0-15561 GCA_039649225.1 Hyphomicrobiales bacterium
GCGCCGGCCTTGAGCAGCAGCGCGAGATCGAGCGTGAACACCGTCACGTCCTCGCCCTTGGCGCGCTTGCCGAGCGTGAAGAACGATGCGGCGACGCTCTCGGCGCGCTCCTCGGTGATGGTGTCGACCGGCATGAGGCCGAGATATTCGATGCGCCGCGCGACCTCGGCCACGGTCGGCGCCGTGATCGAGCCGGTGACGATTTCGCCGGCCTGGGTGAGCGCCTTGTAACGGAAGCTTGGCATTAGAGTTTAGCCCGCCGCCGTGGAAGCTCTCTCCGCTCATTTCCGCGAAAGCGGGAATCCAGGGCCAAGAACTGGGTTCCCGCTTTCGCGGGGACGAGCGGAGATGCATGGTGATTTCGTTGCATCAGGTGACGCTTTATCTCACCGTCGTAACGCGCAGCACTTCGGCCGCCGACGTGATGCCGGCGCGGCATTTGGCGACCGCGTCCTCGATCATGGTGATCATGCCGGACTGCGTCGCCGCTTCCTCGACCACGCCGGTGTCGGTGTTGGAACTGATCAGCTTGCGCACCGGCTCGGTCATCTCCAGGCATTCGAACACGCCGGAGCGGCCGCGATAGCCGGTGCCGCCGCAGCGCTCGCAGCCGGCCGGCTCGCACACTTTGTCGCCGGTGGTGAAGCCGAGCATGCCGTAGCGCGGATCGGCCGCAAGGTCGCCGGCGGTCAGCGTGCGCTGCACGCGGCAGCGGTCGCACAGGATGCGCACCAGGCGCTGCGCGATCACGGCGCGCAAAGTCGATTTGAGCAAAAAGCCCTCGACGCCGAGATCGAGCAGGCGCGGCACCGCGGCGGCGGCGGTCTCGGTGTGCAGTGTCGTCAGCACCAGATGGCCGGTGAGCGCGGCGTGGATCGCGATATTGGCGGTCTCGGCGTCGCGGATTTCGCCGACCATGATGACATCGGGATCGTGGCGCAGGAAGGCGCGCAGCGCATTGGAAAAAGTGAGCCCGATCGAGGGGCGCACTTGGCTCTGGTTGACGCCCTGGATCTCGTATTCGACCGGGTCCTCGATGGTGAGGATCTTGCGCGTCGATTCATTCAGGATCGTCATCATGGTGGCGAGCGTCGTGGTCTTGCCCGAGCCGGTCGGACCGGTGACGACGATCATGCCGTGTGGCAGCATCAGCAGCTTGCGCAGGATGGCCTCGTCGTGAGGGGACAGTCCCAGTCTGGCGATCTCCAGCAGGCCGCGGTCGCGCGGCAGCAGGCGGATCACGGCGCATTCGCCGTGCTGCGTCGGCATGGTGGCGACGCGGATGTCGAACTCGGCGCGCGCGACCCGCACCCGCGCGGCGCCGTCCTGCGGCAGGCGGCGCTCCGCGATGTTGAGGCCGGCGAGGATCTTGATGCGCGAGAGGATCGCCTGCGGCAGCACGCCGGTCGGTGTCGGCACCGCGCGCAGCAACCCGTCGACGCGCATGCGCACGGTCAGCCCGTTGCGGAACGGCTCGATGTGAATGTCCGTCGCGCGCAATTCCATCGCGCGGTCGAGCATGTCGTTGACGGCGCGCACCACCGGCGCGCCGCTCGCAAGGTCGCGCAGGCTTTCGATGTCGTCATCGGCGCGCGCGGTCGTCGCCTCGCCGTCCTCGTGCGCGGCCTCGTCGTCCTCGCCGAGCCGCTTGGTCAGCGCGGTCGCGATATCCTCATAGGATGCGATCTCGACCGCGATCGCTTGCCCGAGCACGATTTCGGCCGCCCGCACCGCCGCCGCGTCGGTCGGATCGGCCAGCACAAGGCGCGGCCGGCCGTCTTCGGCCGCGTAAGGGAAGACCAGGGTCTCACGCAGGAAGCGGCGGGAGAATTTTGCCGTCAGGGCGGAGGCCGCGATCAATTGTGGCAGCGTGATGCGCGGCAGGCGGTAGAACTGCGCGACCTCGTCGGCAAAGTCATTGGCCGACAGATCGCTCGCCTCCCAAAGGTCTTTGAGGGTTCTCTCGCCGTTTCGGCGTGAGGTTGAATTCAATTTCGATAGTAAGCTCGCAGCATTGAAATGCCGCGCGCTCAAGTAATTCACAAACTCATCTACAATATTGGCGGTCATGTGACAGCGCCGATCTACGGCATTAACTATAGTTACACTGTATTGCGGTTAGATTACCGTGCTTGACAGCGGTACGAATATTTATCATACAAAGAGAAGTCGTGTCAATTTGCTCGCGCGTGACTCTCCGTTATGCTAGAATGGGTTAACAGGGCTGAGGCGTAACGATTTTCCGGGGTGGGCGGTGCGTAATATCCGGTGGCCGCTACGGCACGTGCCATCCGCCTCGCGCGGCGGCGTGACCCTTGCTGTCGTTTTGATTGCCGCCGTCGCGGGCTCCTGCAATGTCATCACCAACGAGGAGAACCCGCGGCGCCAGCCCGACGTGTTCGATCAGGTGCGGGCGATCGATCTGCTGCCGCGCTTTCCGCAACAGACCGCCACGACGTCGACCGGACAGCCGGGCGGACCGCGTCCGAGCACCTATATCGGTGAGCAGAAGGTCACGGCCGAAAAGCCGAGCTTCACCGGCGCCCAACAGGCGGCGGGCGGCGAGGGTTACGAGCTGAATTTCGAGAACACGCCGGTGACCGGCGTCGCCAAGGTCGTGCTCGGCGACATTCTTAGCCTCGGATACATGGTGGACCCGCGCGTGCAGGGCACCGTGACGCTCTCCTCCGGCCGTCCGGTGCCGAAGGGCGATCTGCTGTTCGTCCTGGAAAGCGCGCTGCGCCTTAGCGGCGCGGCGCTGGTGCGCGACAAAGGCGGCTATATCATCCTGCCCGGCGCGGATGCGGCCGGCAGCGGCACGGTCGATGCCGTCGCGCGCACCGAGCCCGGCTATGGCATCACCGTCATCCCGCTGCAGCATGTTTCGGCGCCGACCGTGATCAAGCTGCTCGACAGCTTCGCGCTCAAGCCCGGCACCGTGCGCGCCGAGCCCGCGCGCAACCTGGTGCTGATCCAGGGCAGCGGCACCGATCGCCGCACCGCGATCCAGACCGTGATGGATTTCGACGCCGACTGGATGCGCGGCCAATCGGTCGGGATCTATCCGCTGCGCAACAGCGCGCCCGAAGCCATCATGGCCGAGCTCGAGCGCATCATGGATACCGGCGAAGGGGGCCTCTCCGCCAGCCTGGTGAAGCTGCAGCCGATCGCGCGGCTCAACGCCATCATGGTGGTCACCGCCAAGCCGGCGCTGTTGAAGACCGCCGGTCTGTGGATCACCCGGCTCGACAAGTCCGATACCGCGTCGACCGGGATTAAGGTCTATCACGTGCGCTATGGCGACGCGAAGCAGATCGCCGGTCTGCTCAACGACATCTTCGTCGGCCGCTCCGGCGGCGGGCTCGACAGCGCCTCCAATCAGATCGCGCCCGGCGCCGGCGTTGCGCTCACATCGAGCGGTTCGGAACAGCCGGGCCTGCGCATTCCAGGCGCGCGTTCCTCGCCCGGATCCTCGCCGGGCGGCAGCTCGGCCGGCTTCGGCGGTGCGGGCGGCGTTGGCGGCGGCGGCATTGCGTCTCAGGGCGGCAGTGCGGCCGACCTTGTGGCGAGCCGCAGCGGACCCTTCGGCCGCGGCGCCAGCAGCGGCGCGAGCAGCGGCTCGACCTTCGGCAGCGCGGCAGGCAGCGCGGCGGGCGGCGCGGGCGTCCTGCCGGGCGTGCGCATCACCGCCGACACGGTCAACAATACGCTGCTGATCTACGCCAATCAGGAAAGCTATCGCATCATCGAGCAGACCTTGCGCCAGCTCGACCGGCCGCAGCTCCAGGTCGCGATCGATGCCACCATCGCCGAGATCACGCTGAACGACAGCATCAGCTACGGGGTCCAGTTCTTCATCAAGGGCATGGACATCGGCGCGCACGACGACAAAGGTTCGGCCGGGCTCTCCACCGGCGCCAGCGCCATCATCGCCCGCACGCTGCCGGGCTTTAATTTCCTGCTCGGGCCCGAGCTCGAGCCGCGCATGATCCTGCAGGCGCTGCATAACGTCACCGACGTCAAGGTGCTGTCCACGCCGTCGGTCGTCGTGATGGACAACCAGGTCGCGACCCTGCAGGTCGGCGACCAGGTGCCGGTCGCGACCGCTACCGCGACGGTGATCGGCGGGGCCGGCGCGCCGATCGTCAACACCATCGATTACCGCAACACCGGCGTGATCCTGCGCGTGATCCCGCGCATCAACGCCAACGGCAATGTGCTGCTCGATATCGAGCAGGAGATCAGCAACGTGTCGTCGACCGCCAATACCGGCACGCTGACGCCGACCGTGTCGCAGCGAAAAGTGAAAAGCTCGATCGGCGTCGCCAGCGGGCAGACCGTGCTGCTCGCCGGCCTGATCAGCGAGAACACCAGCGGCACCCGCTCGGGCATTCCGCTGGTCGATCAACTCGGCGAGCTCGGCAAGCTGATCGGCAGCAACTCCAAGGCGACGCAGCGTACCGAGCTGATCATCTTCATCCGGCCGCAGATCATCCGCGACGGCGTCGACGCGATGCGCGTCGCCGAGGAACTGCGCACCAAGCTGCGCGGCAAGCTCGGCACCACGCAGCCGAACTATCGCCAGCAGTAAGCGCGCCGATCGATGTGGATCTCCGGGTTCGGCTCCCTATCCGACACCAAGGGACGCGCGCTAGGGATCTTCATTCTTGTCCTGGTCGCGCTCATCGCGGTCGCGGCCAGCCTCAAGGCCGTGCCTGGGCCGGCCGGTTATCTCGGCGCCGCGCTGGCGCTCGTGATGCTGGCGATCGCGCTGATCGACGCGCGCTGGTTCATCATTCCGGATCAGTTGTCCGCCGCGGGCTTTGCCCTCGGGCTGATCAACGCCGCCGTGATCGCGCCGCAGGAGATGGGACAGGCGGCCGCCATCGCGTTCGCGCGCGGCGCCGTGCTGGCCTTGCTGTTCTACGCGCTGCGCGCGCTGTACCGGCGGCTGCGCGGACGGCAGGGCATCGGCCTCGGCGACGTCAAGCTCGCGGCCGTCGCGGGCGCCTGGCTCGACTGGACGACGATGCCGATCGCCGTCGAGATCGCCGCACTGGCCGCGCTCGGCGTGATCAGCGTGCGCTACTACGCGTCGGGCCGGCGGCTCGATGCCGCGCTCAAATTTCCCTTCGGGCTGTTTTTCGCGCCGAGCATCTGGGTGTGCTGGCTGCTCGAGGCGACGCTGCTGGCGCCGCGCTAAAGCAATAGGGGAGGTGGGCAAAGGCGTGCTTACGCCGTGCCCGCGCGCCGAAATGGCGGGTACGCGCTTCGCGCTTTGCCCGCCCTACGAGCCCGTTGCCCTGGATTCCCGCTTTCCGCCTTCGCTCTTCGAGCTATGGCGGACCGAACTGTGGACCCGCCGAAGCAGCTTGCGTAGGCGGGGCGCGGGAATGAGCGGAGCCCTTAGGTGCTCTCGGCCATCCGCGCGCGAAATCGCAGCAGGACCGCCGCGACGGCGACGCCCGCGCAGGCGGCGAGCCCATCCACCACGAAATCGATCACGCGCGCGTGCCGCCCCGGCGCATAGAGCTGCGCCAGCTCGATCACGCCCGCGAAGGCGATCAGCACCGACATTTGAAAGTGGGCGCGGTTCGGATAGCCGAGGCCGAGCGTGAAGCCGGTGAGCGCGAAGATCGCCGCGTGCTCGAGATCGTGCGGCAACATCGTGACCGGCCGCAGCGACGGTGCGACCAGCGAGAGCGCCGCGATCGTAATGATGCAGGCCCATCCGGCGAGTTGGAACAGTCGGCGTGTTGTCATGCGCTCCGCGCGTGGGGTGTTGAATAGGTTGATTGCACACGGATACGCGTTGCCGGCAACGAAATTGTGTTGGCGTCGTTAGCAGCGCTGCTGCCACCCGCATGGTTAATCACGCGCGCTCGTGGTTTTTCTGGCTGGCACGCTTTTGGCGAGAACAACGGCACAATCGAAAGGTCTGTCCCGGATCGGGACGGCGCATGTGTCATGACGATCTTGCCTCACTCAATATTGGCGGTGACGCGCCCCGGGCGCTGGTGGAGCGCGTTTGCGCGTTACGCGGTCAGCGTCACGGCGGTCGTGGCCGACATCGTGGTCATCATAGGTATCTCGCTGCTGATGGGCTTCGTCTATCACCAGGCCGCCTATGGCGACATCGGACCGCTGCAGAGCTTCGTCGGGGTCGGCGCCACCGCCGCCGGCATCTTCGTGCTGCCGGGGATATTCCGCGGCGAGTACGAGCTGACCCATTATCTGACGTTCCGGCCGCATATCCGGCGCGCGTTCACCTATTGGCACGTGACGATCGTGGCCTTGCTGGTGCTCGGCTTCCTGACGCGGCTGACCGAGGACTATTCGCGCGGCTCGCTGGTGCTGTTCTATCTCGCCGGGTTGCCGGCGGTGCTGACGATGCACTACGCGCTGGTCTCCACCGTCGTGCTCGGCAGCAAGGTCGGGCTCGTGACCGCGCAGCGCGTCTTCCTGATCGGCAGCGGCGAGGACATCAGCGCCTTCGTGCAGCGCTATCAGCCCTGGAATTTCGGGCTGCAGATGGTCGGCGGCGCGCCGCTGACCCGGCTCGACAAATATTCCTCGCCGGAGGAACGCCGCCAAGTGCTTGGCGCCGATCTCAAGCACGCGGTCGAGAGCGCGCGCCGCCTGCGGCCGGACGCCGTCTATATCGTGGCGCCATGGTCGGAGACCGGCACGATCGACCTGTGCGTCGATGAATTCCTCAACATGCCGGTCGAGATCCATCTTGGACCGGAGCGCATCCTCGACCGTTTCGATAACGTGCGCATCGCCAAGCACGGCGCGATGGCCAGCCTGCAGCTCACGCGCGCGCCGCTATCGCGCTTCGAGCAGATGCAAAAGCGCATCTTCGACGTCGCGATCGCGTCCGGCGTGCTGATCTCCCTGTCACCGCTGCTGGCCCTGGTGGCGCTCGGCGTCTGGCTCGAGGGCGGGCGGCCGATTCTGTTTCGTCAGCGCCGCTACGGCTTCAATCAGCATGAATTCCGCATCATCAAGTTCCGCACCATGATGGCGCTCGACGATGGCGACGTGGTGCCGCAGGTGACGCGCGACGATCCGCGCGTGACGCGCTTCGGCCGCTTCCTGCGCAAGTGGAACATCGACGAGCTGCCGCAGCTCATCAACGTGCTCAAAGGCGACATGTCGCTGGTCGGCCCGCGCCCGCACGCGCTCTCGCACAATCGCGAATTCGAGCAGAAGATCGCGCTCTACGCCCGCCGCCACAACGTGCCGCCCGGCATCACCGGTTGGGCCCAGGTCAACGGCTTTCGCGGCGAGACCGACACCGACGACAAGATGCGCGCCCGTGTCGATCACGACCTCCACTACATCGACAACTGGTCGCCCTGGCTGGATTTGCGGATCCTGCTCAAGACGCTGCTGTCGCGCGGGGCGTAGTGCGACGGACGGCCGCTCGGAACGTTGAGCTGCGTACGATCATGGTCGTCAGGACCTGAGAATGAGCGTCCTATGCAAACTTCAACTTAAAACAACTCAATCAATACACGCGGACACCGCCGCTATTTACATTAGCAGGATCACGAATTCTCACTCTTGGATTGCGAGTTCCATAACCTGACCTAGCGTTAACTCAATTTAGCCATAACCGTCGACTAACGTAACGTTATGTCCTTGACTGTTTCCTTGATGCCTCAGGGGCGAGGGGACAGAAGGGAAGTTTGTCGGGTGGGAGTTTTGTTCATGCGTATCGTTGCCGCCACAATCGTCGGCTTGCTGCTCGCAACTGCGTATCCGGCGCTCGCCGAGCCGGTCAATTTGCCACCGGTCGATCTGAAGCCGACACTGGCGCCGCCCAAGCTGGCGCTCGCCGAGCGCGCGACGCATCGTGTCCGGCACGCGCGATCCGGCCAGCCGACGCGAGATCGCATTCGCCCTGCGAGCGCTCGCGATGACGGGTTCAAGCAGCGGGTAAATTCGTGGACGATCGGTCTTGCGGCGGGTCAGCTGGAGGGCGCTCCTTTGCGCTTTGCCACCGAGCTTGCCCGGGTGCTCGACGACGGCGACAAGCTGCGCGTGGTGCCGCTCGTGACGCGTGGCATCTCGGACAACATTTACGATCTTCTCTATCTGCGCGGCGTCGACGCGGCCATCGTGTATGGCGACATGCTGGAGAGCTTCAGCAAGGATCCGCAGCTGGCCGGCCTCAAGCAGCGCATCAACTACATCATGCCGCTGTTTCCATCCGAGGTTCACGTCTTCGTCCGGCCGGAGATCAAGCGGCTCGAGGACCTCGCCGGGAAGCCGGTGAATTTCAACACCAAGGGCACGGCCGCGGCCTATTCGGGCCCGATCATTTTCGACCGGTTGGGAATCAAGGTGGATGCGAAGTTCGATCCGCACCCGGTGGCGTTGGCCGAGATGGCGAACAGCGACAAATACGCGGCCGTGGTGTTCGTCTCGTCAAAGCCTCTCGATGCGTTCGTGAAGCGCAAATGGCCGGAAGGGTACAAGTTCCTGCCGATGGCGCTCACCGAGACGCTCGAAGAGTATTATTTGCCGGCGCAGCTTGGCGCCGCCGACTATCCGGGGCTCATTCCCGCTGGCCAGAAGGTCGAGACGATCGCCGTCCCTTCGGTCCTCGCCGTGTTCAATTGGCCGCAGGACCATGAACGCGGCAAGCGGCTGGCGCGGTTTGTCGATTATCTGTTCGATCGCTTTCCCAAGCTGCAGACCGAGCCGGGCTACCATCCGAAATGGAGCGAGCTCAATCTCGCTGCCAGCGTGCCGGGATGGCAACGTTTTACGCCGATGCAGGCCAAGCTCGCCAAGCTCGTCGGCGCTCTGGACAATGCCGATCCGGCCCCGCGCAAGACGACTGGCAAGGCGGCGGACAAGTCCGCCGAGTTCAACGAGCAGCTCGAGCGCCTTCTGCCCGGCGACAAGGCCGGTCAGGCTCGGCTCCTGCGCGAACTGCTCGATCGCCGCAAACGGACAGTCAGCCAATGAACCCGTCACAGGTCGGTGCCCCATGATCCAGTCTGTTCAGCTGTCCTGCGGCGTTGAGCCGCTCCTTAAACTCATCCGCGGCGCCAAGCCTCGCCATTCGGGCGCGCGGGCGCATGCGGCGATCGGGTTGTCGGTCGCGGCACTCGTCGCGGCAGCGCCGCCGGGCGCCTGCGCCAATGCACTCGACGCGCCCGCCGAGCACGAATCGACACCGGATCGGATCCGGTCGCCGCTTTCGGTCGCGCCGGTGGTCGAGGTGGAATCTCCCGGGCAAGCGGACTGCCGCATCAGCATCAGCCGGAGGGAAAGCCTGCCCTTGGGGGCCTACGTCCGTATCAGAGGCCTGCCGACCGAGGTCGAATTGTCGGCGGGCCGGCCGTGGTGGGAAAAAATCGCCGGTCAGGCGGACGAGCAGCGCGCCTGGGTCGTCCCCGTCAAGGCGACCGAGGACCTCAAGATCCGGATGCCTCGCGGCGTCTCGGGAAATTCGGAATTGCTCATCACGTTGGTCGACGGCAATGGCCGCATGTTGGCCGAGGACTCCTCCGAGCTTCGGATTACGCCGCAGGTCGCCCTCGCGCCTGCCGAGCAGGTCGCCCTCGCGCCAGTCGGGCAGTTCGCCCTCGCGCCAGTCGAGAAGATGGTTTCGCTGCCGATTGAGCCGCCGGTCGCGCCGCCGGCTGAAAAGGTTGTCGTCCCATCGGCGCCCGAAAAAGATGCCGTCGCATCGCCCGGCAAGGCGGCCGGTCAACCGCAGCGCAGTCCGGACGAGATCACGACATCCGCACTGTCGCCCTCTGCCCCGTCACTTCCTCCCCGTGATCGTCCCGCGCCGTCCTCGGCCGATCTCGCGCAGGCCGACCGTCTGGTTGGAAAGGGCGAAAGCTATCTGGCGCGCGGCGATATCGCGATCGCGCGGCAATATTTCGAGCGAGCCGCGGAGGTTGGGCTGCCGATCGCCGCGCTGCGGATGGCGGAAACCCAGGACCCGCGCGAACTCGCGCGCCGGGGTGTGCACGGCGTGAAGGCCAATCTCGACGAGGCCAGGCGCTGGTATCAACGGGCGCTCGAGCTCGACGTGCCGGAGGCCGGCTCCAAATTGCGTCGTCTCGGCAGCCAGTGAATCCAAGATCCGAAATCATCGCGAAATCATCTCGATGTCATCTAAAGGAGCATGGAAATGAGCCAAATCGACAGACGTCACCTGGTGGGAGCCCTGGTTGCCGGGGGCGCGGCCGTTGTCGCGCAAGGGACCGCCCACGCGGCGCCGGTCGGCCTCGCCATGAAGGATCTCAAGAAGGAAGCCGACGCGGCCTGCGTCTATCACTGCGACTTTGGCGATAGCGGGCGATTTTCGCAGCAGCTTCGCAACATCGGCAACCATCTCGCCGTCTACAATTTCGATCCGTTCGCGATGAAGATCGTGATCGTGGCGCACGCGGCCGGCATCAAGTTCTTCCTTTCCGATCTTTCCGGCACGCCATGGGCGGAAGATCAGATCGATCCCGACCTCGACAAGCGCATGAAGGCCTTGGCGCTGAACGGGGTCGAGGTCTATCTCTGCCGGGTCACCTTCGCGAACCTGAAGATCGACCCCGCCAAGGCCCGTTCGGACAGCTACATCAAGTTCGTGCCCTCCGGTATCGCGACAGCCGCCGCGCTCCAAAGCAAGGGCTTCGCGTACCTCAAAGTCGGCTGACCGAACCTTTCGAAGACCGGGCCGGTGCCGATCGCATCCAGGCCCGCACCAGCTTGATCATCTCAAGCCCGATGACATCGCGATCGAACGCGCGCCGGATCTCCGGCCTCTCGGCCGCGTGCTCGAGCGCGACCATGTTGCCGGCCATCACGGCGATGTCCAACGCGAGTTCATGCGATGTGCTGCGAGGAGGCATCGATCGGTCCCGGCGGGCTTCGGGACCCTAATACCATTATCGATTGAAATGTACAATATTGTAGATACCGGCGCAGCGGCGTCAGGTAGAGGCGGGCTTTCGGGGACGGAAGGTCTCGGTGACCACGCCGCGGATCTCGACCCGTTCGTTGTCGACCAGGAGCGGCTCGTTGGTCGGTTCATGGCCGTTCGGCAGCAGCAACTCGATTTTTCCCGAACGCGAAAAGATGCGGTAGACCGTTTCGGCGCGGCCGCTGCGATCGAACACCTGCGCGCAGACGAGTTCGCCGGGCCGCGCATTGTCGCGTTCAGCGCCGTCGACGATGACGATATCGCCCGGATAGTAGCCCCAGCTCTTCAGGCTGCTGGTCAGCAGGACTTTCGGAAAGGCGTTGGCCCGGCCCTTGATCAGGTCGGCGACGATCCGCGCCAATATCGGCGCGGCACGTTTTTCCGCCTCGCCATAGTCCGCTGCTTCTTCCTCGAATCCGCGCAGGTCGCCGGGTTCGGGTACGCCCGCATAGGTGCTGATCTTGCGTATCGTGGGCAGCGAGAGCGTCCCGCTATAGTCGTCATCCATGAAGCGGGTCAGCGCGTTATCGGCGAGGCCGGCGTTCTTGGCAAGGCTGCTCGGGCTCTCGCCCTTCATCTTGTTCAGGACGCGCTCGACCCAGCGCAGTTGCTCTTCGCGGATCGCGCGCTTCTGGTCGGTCGGCTTCTGCGCCACGAAATGTCGGCCCGGTCTGACTTGAATGTCGCCAGCAATATGCATTTGCGCGCCGGAGCCTGCTGTCGATAACTGTGTTTGAAAATGTGACATTAATTCTGGTCATGTTCTACATCAATATAGATTGTGGTCCTTGGTTGATTCGACTGATCAGGCTTGGAAGCCGCCGTCATCTGTCGCGTCAAGCCGTTCAGCTGATCGCGTACCCGCAGCGCCGGCAGGCGGGGTGGCAGGCGCGGCACCAGGCTCGGCCGCAGGACGGGCAGGGCGATTGCCCGCCCGGGTCGGTGATGTGCAGGTGATCGTCGCAGACGAGGCGCGAGTGCCCGAGACCCAGGCCCCAGTCGCTCGGCGGCGGCTCCATGAGACGGACCGAAGGGTGCCAGTCGAGGCGCATGAGCCGCTCGCCCTTGCGCCGCTTGACCAGCACCTCGAAGCGCTGCACCGGAACGAACAGCTCCAGCCCCTGTACCCATTCGACGCCGACGCGCAGCGCGTAATTGTGGCGCAGATCACCGAGCTTGGCGGCATATTCCCGCTCGATCGCGGCGATCCGGAGCTTCTCTCGCTTGCGGTCATTTTCCGCCTTTTCGCCCTCACTGCGGCCAAGCGTTGCGAGCTTCTTTTGCGCCAAGAGATGCAGATCCTGGTGGTACTGATGGATCCGGTTGCGGTCACGCTCGAGACGGCGCCGCATCGTGCGCATGAACGGCTCCAGCTCGAGCCTGACGCGGTGCTGGAGCAACGGCCGCACGCGCGCATCAAGGACGGACGCGTCCCATGCGGGTCCTGCCGCTCGGCGGACGTCCGCATCGGGGAGCTGCCATTCGTCTCCCTCCAGTAGTGCACGTAACCGCGCCGTAAAGTCGTCGATGACGGCACCGGTCCCCTGGTTGAAGCCGAGCCAGACCAGCCCTTCGCGCTTCTCGTCGGAGATGGCGGTGTAACGGAACGCCAGCAGCAGGCAACGCGTCCAGGCCGGCGAAACCTCGTGCAGGCGCCACACCGCGTTGGGAAAGTCGATCGCATGATCAAGCAGGCGTGCGGGATCGTGGATGCGCGGCGGCGGCCCCGGAAGCACGAGCTGTCGCTCGGCCCAGCGCCCTTTGTCGCCGAGAAGCGCGCCGAACCGGTCGAGCCAATCGCCCTCGAACCCGACGGCCGTCGCTCCCGCCGGCAGCTCGGCCCCGAAACCGAGCCGTACCAGCTCCGGCCAGCCCATGGCGGTGCGCAGCGGTTCGGGCGCCAGAACTTCCAGGCCATCCGGCTCTACCGCCTCGACGGCCGATCCTTCCGTCTCCAGCACGTCAGAGACGAAATCGCGCAGCGCGCCCATGGCGGCTCCTCATGCGGTTTCAAAGTCCTCGCCGAACAGCGCGTCGTCCAGCGCCTTGGCGCCCTCATGCTGCGAACGCGCCTCGTCGAGCCGGCGGGCCAGGACATCGAAGGCCTCGGCCCGGCCGGCCTCGGTCGCTTCGAGCCAGGCATCGAGTGCAAGTTCCGGGAAGTCGCGTTCCTCCCCGAGGCCGCCGAGGATGGCGCCGACCTCGCCGACCACCAGCTCGAACATCGAGATCTTCTCCTCGAGCAGCCCCAGCAGCTGATCCTCGAGCGTTCCACGCGTGACCAGATTGAATACGAAAACCTCTCGATGCTGGCCGATGCGGTCGATCCGGCCGATCCGCTGCTCGATCGCCATCGGATTCCACGGCACGTCGAAATTGATCAGCGTGTTGCAGAACTGAATGTTGCGGCCCTCGCCGCCGGATTCGGTGCACAGCAGGACCGGTACGTCGTCGCGGAAGTCGGCAATTGCGGCATCCTTCTGCGGTCCGCTGAGGCTGCCGTCGAAACGCGCGAAACGCAAACCGGCGCTTGAGAGAAGGTCGGCCAGGCGGCCGAGCGTCTCGCGCGAATGAACGAAGATCAGCTTCTTCTCGTCCGGGTTACGGCCAAGCAGGTCGAGCAGCGCTTGCTCCTTGCCGCCGGTTTCGATTGCGGCCCAGCATTCGGCCAGCGCGCGCCATTCGCTGTCGTCGGGGCGGCGCGCCGCGAACCGCGTCACCGCCGCCGCCGCGGCGGCAGGCGAGGACCCGGCGGCGCCGAGCATGTGGTGCAGCGCCAGCCGATGCTTTCCGCTTCCCGCCGCGAGGCGGCGCGCCGCGGCTGCCAGATCCGCATAGGCTTCGATTTCGTCGGGCTGGCCATCGACCTTGATCGTGACCGCGTGACGGCGCGGAAGCTTGAGGGCGACGACGGCGCGGGTGTTGCGGATCATGGCGCCACGCATCAGCTCGCGCAGGCGCTCGGCATTGGCCGGCTCTCTCGGCTTGCCGGGGGTCATGTAGGCGGTGCGAAATTCCTTCAGCGTCCTGAACATGCCGGGCTTCAGCAGCGTCATGATGTTGTAGAGCTCGACAAGGTCGTTCTGCACCGGTGTCGCCGAGAGCAGCAGCAGGAAACGCTTGTTGAGCGCATCGACGAGCTTCCAGCTCTGGCTCGAGCGGTCGCGCAGATGATGGGCCTCATCGATGATGACGAGGTCGTGGATGCCTGCGAGCAAGCGCTCGGCATGCTCTTGTCGCCGGGCGGTCGCAATCGAGGCGATGATGCGCTTCTGCTCCCAGAACGCTTGCGGATCGGCGCGCAGCAGCGCGTCGTGCGTGGTCGCGAAAGACAGGCCGAATTTGCTCTCCAGCTCCTCCCGCCACTGCCCGACCAGCGAGGCAGGCGCAAGCACCAGCACGCGCTCCGCCATGCCGCGCAACGCATATTCCTTCAGCACCATCCCGGCCTCGATGGTCTTGCCGAGGCCGACCTCGTCGGCGAGCAGGACGCGGCCGCGGAATTGCTTCAAGACCTTCCGCACGGTCTCGATCTGATGCCACAGCGGCTCGACACCGGTCAGGTGCGGCAGGCAGAGCAGTTCGTCGAAGCCTTGCGCGAAGCCGAGATGGGTGAAGCGCTGGCGCAACTCCCACCACCGGCCCTCCCGTTCCGGCACCCGCGTAATCGCTTGGAGCATGGGTGAAAGGTCGAATTCGGCCGCGAAGGAGATGTCGACGTCGATCTTCGGCAAGGGCTGCAATGAGGCGGCCGCGATCCCGGCCGGCGCCGGAGCGGTCGGCGGCGTGACGCTGCGGGAAGCGCGCTCCGCACGAGAGGTGGCTGCCGGTTTGCTCTTGCTTTTTGCCGCGGCAGGCTGACGCCGCTGCGGCAACATGTGAGCTTGATCCATGATGGCGTTGATCTGCCCCGCCAGCCAGCGCATGCGCACCATTCCGGCCGGGAAAACCCGCAGCGCCACGGGCAAGTCGGTCAGCTCATGGCGCACCAGCAGCGCCCGGGCCGCTGAACGTTTTCCCTCCTGGAACAGCGCCAGCGCCTGCAGCAGGTGATCGGTCGGCGTCGTATTGTAGCGTTTGGAAATCCGCTTGAGAAAGGCGAGCGCGCGATCGGGCCGCTGATCCAACAGCGCCGCGGTGGCGGCCAACGACAGGATGCTCGGTTCGCTGGGGCAATCGCCAACCGCCTGTTCGGCGAGTTCCAGAAACCCGGAGTGGTGCTTCGGATCGTCGAAATACTCAAAAAGCCGCTCAGCCCAAGCGTCTGCATCGCTCGTCTGCTCGACGGGAAAGAGAGGGAGTTGCGGCGAAGCGCGCATGAATGACCCGCGATCCTGGGGCGACAGAATCACCGACTGACATCGATTCGCGGAGTCTAGTTGCGCATGAGGTGAGATCAAGACGTGGCAAGCCGACAGGCACGGCAAATCACAGGCGCGGCGAGTCGCGGACAAGCTCAATGGTGGATTTCATCGCCTGCAAAATTCGCCGTGCCGACAATGCGGTTGCGGCGGCCACGCAGTGCGATAAGGAAGTGCAAGGTTCGGCATCCACGGATTGGGCTCAATCGTCATGGCAGGCAGGCTCGCGAACAAGATCGCGCTCATCTCCGG
>JBBWZU010000533.1:0-3045 GCA_039649225.1 Hyphomicrobiales bacterium
CGCCGCCGCCATTTTGGCCGAAAGCGGCCAAAAACTTTCCGGCAAGCGCAAGGCGCGTTCGGCGGATGATTCCTTCCCCGGCATCGGCATTGCTTCGGTCTTCGGCAGCTTCAGCTACCAGCCGCCCAGACCTAAGAAGATGCGCAATGCGCTCGGCTGGTGCTGGCATACGCCGCATGACCTGATCGACAAGATCGATCCGGCCAATCTGGCGCGCGACACCCGCATTCTCACGCGCATCGTCTGGCCGCTGCTGGCGGATCAGCTGCTGCCGCTGGATTATACCGCGCAGATCGCGGCGCTGCAGGCCGAGATCGAGCGCCTGCGGCCCGGCCTTGCCGGCCGCTTCCCGTTCGATGCGCTGGCGGCCGATGCGGCGGAGCTGGCGAGCGCCTATGCGGCCTTCCTGGCCTCGGCGCTGGATGCGGCGGGCAAGAGCCGCGCATTGATGCAGCTGTCACGCATCCTCGTGCCGCTCGATTACACGCGCGGCGATCGTTTCGTGCATGACGCCGCCCTGCCCTTGCCGCCGTGGTCGGTGCTCGAACCGTTGCGCCGGCTGGCCGCGGCGCCGCGCGGCAGCAACGACGAGCGCTTCGCCGCGGTGGACGCCGTCCGCGCCCGCAACCGCATCGGGAGCATGTTGGCGCAAGCCCGCCCAGCGCTTGTCTCGCCGGCCTGATGATGAGGATCCGGCCCATGTTCCGCATCAGGCCGACAAATCTCTCCGCCTTCGCGGGCGTGCTGTGCACGGGTCTTCTCCTCCTTTGCGCAGGCGCGGCGCCGCTCGCCGCACAAGAGCTGAAGCAAGAGCTGAAGATCGCCATGAAGGCGTCGGTCGACAGCGCCGATCCGCATCTGCTGTTCACGCCGAACCGCAACGTCCTGCTGCACGTCTACGAGCCGCTGGTGTTCCAGGACCGCTACCTCAAACCGATCGCGGGCCTCGCGGAGAGCTGGACCGTGGTCGATCCAACGACATGGGAATTCAGGCTTCGCGCCGGCGTGAAGTTTCATGACGGCTTACCGCTGACGGCAAGCGACGTTGTCTTCTCGGTCAAGCGCGCGCAAGCGATCACCGGCGTGCGGACCTACCGCCACTACCTCAAGGACATTGCCGAGATCACGCCGGTGGACGATCGCACCGTCCGCATCAAGACCTTCGGCCCGGCTGCGCTGCTGCTGTCCAACCTCTCGACGCTGGGCATCGTCTCGCAGAAGACGGTCGAGTCCGCGTCCGGCGACGACGTCGGATCGGGCAAGGCGGCGAACGGCACAGGTCCCTATCGCTGGGCTGGTTTCATCCCCAGCCAGCAGGTCAATCTGGAGCGCAACGACGCCTATTGGCGCGAGAAGGAGCCTTGGGCGAAGGTGACGATCCGGTTCGTGCCGGACGATGCGGCGCGGGCGGCCGCGCTCCTGTCGGGCGATGTCGATGTCATCGACGTCGTGCCGGGCAGCCTGCGCCGGAAGCTGGCCGACGCGCCCGGCACCAAGCTCGTCACCGACACCTCGATCTTCGCGCTCTACATGCATTTCGACCGCTTTCGCGACAATTCCCCCTTTGTGGCCGGCCTCGACGGCAAGCCGCTCGCCGAGAACCCGCTGAAGGACAAGCGCGTCCTTGCCGCGATGAGCCACGCCATCAACCGCGTGGCGCTCGCCGAGCGCATCATGGACGGCGGCGCGGAGCCGGCCGGACAACTCGCGCCGCCCAACTTCGCCGGGCATGACCCGAAGCTGGCGCCACCGGCCTATGATCCCAAAAAGGCGAAGGAGCTGTTGGCGCAAGCCGGCTATCCGGGCGGCTTCCAGCTCACCATCCACTGCATGAACAACCGCTATTCGGGCGACGTGCAGACCTGCCAGGCCATCGCGTCCATGTTCACGGCCGTCGGCATCCGCACCAAGGTGGAGGCGCTGCCGATCGCAACCTTCTTCCGCAGGCAGAGGGGCGGCGGCGCCAATGGCGAGCCGGAATTCTCCAGCTATCTTGCCATCTTCGGCTCCTCCAGCGGCGACCAGATCCTCGCGCTTGTCACGCTGATGCAAACGAACGACGATGCCAAGGGCGTCGGCGGCAACAACAATGGCCGCTACTCCAACCCGGAGGTCGACCGGCTGATCCTCAAGGCGCAGGAGACGCTGGACGATGCGGAGCGCGAGAGCATCATGCATCGGGTCATGGGCATCGCCATGGCGGAGAACGCCGTGATGCCGATCTACTTCCTGAAATCGTCATGGGGCGTCAGCCGCAAGCTGAACCTCGCGCCCAGCGGCGATCAATACACCAAGGCCACCAACATTCGCCCCGCCAAGCCGTAACGGCGGCGGTGGCGGCGATCAGGAGCGAGGAGACAGGCGATGACGCTCAGCAGGCTTTCGCGGCGTGATGCGCTGGCGGCGGGATTTCGTGCCTTCGCGACGGGGCTCGGCGCCTTCGCTGGGCTTGCCGGCCGCACGGACTTCGCGCGCAGCCAGGAGCGCAAGCAGCTTCGGATCGGCATGTCGGCGCCCAACACCACGATGGACCCGCATCTGCAGAGCAACGCGCCGAACAACGCAGTAGCGACGCACATCTTCGACACGCTGGTTACCAACGACGAGAAATCCCAGTCGCGGCCCGGGCTCGCCACGGCCTGGCGCACCATCGACGACACGCATTGGGAATTCGACCTGCGTCCCGGCGTCACGTTCAGCGACGGCGTGCCGCTGACGCCGGAGGACATCGCCGCCTCGATTCAGCGCGCCAACGATCTGCCGAGCACAGCCTCCTTCCGCACCTACACCCGCGCGATCAAATCCGTCACTTCGGCGCCGGGCAAGCTCCTGATCGAGACCGCGACGCCGGAGCCGCTGCTGCCCAATTCGCTCAGCCGCATCCGCATCATCGCGGCACGCAACAAGGACCTGCCGAGCAGCGACTACAACTCCGGCAAGGCCGCGATCGGCACCGGCCCCTATATCCTGCGCGCGTACACGCCGGGCTCCGCTGTCGCGCTCGCACCCAATCCGCATTACTGGGGCAAAGCGCCGCCGTGGTCC
>JBBWZU010000543.1:0-5322 GCA_039649225.1 Hyphomicrobiales bacterium
CCATGAAGCTGCGGCGACTTTGCCAGCTCGCGCACGTAGAATTCCGGAATCGTGTGGTGGCCAAGCGGCTGCGCCACCGCCCAGTCGAGCTCCTGCTTGCCGATCAGCACGCGCGATGAGGTGAACATCGGCCAGTTGATCGAGTGATCGTAGTGCGCGTGCGTCAGGATCACGTCGGTGACGTCGGCAGGGGTCAGGCCGTGCGCGGAGAGCCGCTCGGAGATGAGGCGGCGCATGCCGAAGTTCCCGGAGTCGATCAGGATCACCTTGCCCTCGCCGCGCACCAGCGCGACGGTGCTCCAACCGAGCCCGCCATGGCACACGGTCTTGCCGGGAAAGCCCTGCACCAAAATATCAATTGAGAAGGCGCCGACGTTTATCGTTGGCTGCGTTGCGGGTGCGTTCATGGCGTTTCCTCTTCTCGAATGCGCGTGGCCTTGTCCGAAAACCGGTTTCCATCCCGCATCACGTGCGGGACATGCTTTTCGGGGCCACGCGCTCACGCGCTGTTGTGATCGAGCGGCTGATCGGACACGGCGAGCGGCGCGATGCCGGTCGTGGCGGCTTCCTTCTGCAATTCGGCGACCTCGCCGCGACTATACGGGATTCCGCCGCGGCGGCGTAGCGCCTCGTGGCGCGTTTCCGGCTCGCCCGGCATCTGCACGTCGGCAAAGCCTTCCGCCACCGGCGCGGCATGCACCTTGTCGACCAGCGCATCCATGCGCTGCTTGTACTGGTCCTGCGGCACGAACAGGTCCGGCTTCATGGCGAAAAAGAAATGGCCGACGTCCTGCGGGCGATCCATGGCCTTGTATTGATCGCCGACACCGCCCGCGAAGGCCGCGCCGCCGATGACGCCGCAGAGAATATCCGCCAGCATCGAGATACCCGAACCCTTCGGCCCGCCGATCGGCAGCACGACACCGTCGAGCGCCGCGGCCGGATCGGTGGTCGAGCGCCCCTGCGCGTCGAGCGCGTAGCCTTCGGGGATCGTCTGGCCGCGGCGCAGCGCGCGGCGGATCTTTCCGCGCGCCGCGACCGCCGGCGACATGTCGAGCAGGAATGGGTCGCGCTTACCGGCCGGCGCGCCGGCCGCGAACGGGCTGGTGCCGAGCAGCGCATCGCGCGCGCCCCAGGGCGGCATCGCCGGCGAGGCATTGGAAAACACCATCGAGACATATCCCGCGTCGAGCGCCTGCAGCACATAGCTTGCCGCCATGCCGAAATGGGTCGAATGGCGCGCCGCCACGATGCCGACGCCGTGCAGGCCGGCCAATCGAATGGCCTCATTCATCGCGAATGTCCCGACCACGAAGCCGAAACCGTTCTGCCCATCGACCGCCGCGGCGGCGGTGCCGACCGGCTTTGCCTCCAGCTTCGGCGTCTTGTTGGTGAGGCCGAGGCGCACGCGATTGAGATAGCCCGGCAGCCGCATCAGGCCGTGCGTGTCGACGCCGCGCAGGTCCGCCTGCACGAGGCAGCGCGCGACGGTCTCGGCGTCGGCATCGGGGACGCCATAGCTCGCGATCAAGCTTTTGGCAAAAGCATGCGCCGCGGCGGGCGCCACATAGACGAACGCGGCCGTCTCGGTCTTGTCAGCCATCAATCAGTTTCCCGGAAGTCCGTGGGCGGTCGGGAAGAACAGGTCTTTCCACGACGCGGGTTTCTTTTTCACCGTACCGGCGAGATTCATGAACGCGACGAACTTCATCACGCCGACCGGCGTGGTCGTGTAGTCCACATCCGGGTCCTTGACCATCGTCTCGATCTCGTCGAGCGTCGAGCGTTTTTCTTTCGCCAGCGCGATGTAGATTTCGGCGGCCTTGCGCGGATCGGACTTGATGAAGACATCCGCCTCTTCCAGCGCCGCGACCACGGCGGCGCACACTTTGGGGTTCGCCTCGTAGAACTTCCGCGAGGCCATCAGCACGCCATTGGTGTGACGGCCGCCCGCCACTTCATAGGAATGCAGCACGCGGTGTACCGCCGGATTGGCGAGCTCGATGTAGTAGAACGGCGAGCTGGCAAAATGCGCCGTGATCTCGGACTTGCCGGCGAGCAATGCGGCGGTCGCATCCGGGTGCGAGAGCGACACCGTGATCGGATCAAGCCGGTCGTAATGCTCACGGCCCCATTCCTTGGCGGCGGCCATCTGCAGCGCGATGGCGTGGCCGGTGAGCTTCACGGCGGGGAGCGCGATGCGGTCATGTTCCGTGAAATCGCGAATGGTCTTGATGTTTGGGCTACGCGTGACCAGCACGTAAGGCATCGACTGCACGGCGGTGAGCGCGCGGATCTCGTTCTGGGTGCCGACGGTCTTGTCCCACATGGTCGCCAGCGTCGGCAGGCCGGGCGCGATGAAGTCCATCTGCCCGGAGATGATCGCCTCCATCATGGCGCTGGAATTCGACAGCGTGGTCCAGGAGACCTTGAGGGCCAGCCCCTGCCTCTCGGCCTGTTTTTCGAGGAGCCGAAAGTGCTCCATCACCATGAAGGGTAAATATGGCAGGCCGTATTGCTTGGAGAGCCGTACCTCCGAGACTTCGGCGCCGGCGGGCACCGTCGCCAGCAGCGCAAGGACCGCGACGGCCACGCGAACGCGCGAACGCATGATTTTTCCTCCCCACGGCTGCGTCCGATTGTCCTGGACGTCATATGAAATATAATGCCGATCCAAAAGGGTCTATGTCGACAGGGGAACGCCAGAATCATGAACACGCAGCGCGTGTATAACGCCGCCATCGATATGGTCGACCGCAACCTCGCCGAGGGGCGCGGCGCGAAGACGGCCTTCATCGATCCGACGCGGCGGATCACCTATGGCGAGCTTGCCGACGGTTGCGCACGCGTCGCGCCGATGCTGGCTAAGCTGGGGCTCGCCCGCGAAGACCGCATCGCCATGATGATGCTCGATACGGTCGATTTCCCGGTGCTGTTCTGGGGCGCGATTCGCGCCGGGATCATTCCCATTCCGCTCAATACGCTGCTGACCGCCGAGCAGTACCGCTACATCCTGGAAGACTCGCGCGCCAAGGTGCTGTTCGTCTCGGCGCCGCTGCTCGCCCTCGCCCGCCAGGCCGCAGCCGGCATCGCGAGCCTGCGGCAGATCGTCGTGGTGGGCGAGGCGCAGGACCTGCCGCGCTTCGATCAATTGCTTGCCGCCGAGACGACCGGCGCGGAGCCGGTTGCGGCGTCGCCCGACGAGATCGCGTTCTGGCTCTATTCGTCCGGCTCGACCGGCATGCCGAAAGGCGTGCGCCATGTGCATGCGAGCGCGATGGAGACGGCACGGCTTTATGCGCAGAACGTGCTCGGCATCCGCCAGGACGATGTCGTGTATTCCGCCGCGAAGCTGTTCTTCGCCTACGGCCTCGGCAATGCGATGAGCTTTCCGATGTCGGTCGGGGCGACCGCCGTGCTGCTGCCGGATCGTCCGACGCCGCAGGCCGTGTTCGCGGTACTCCGGCGCGAGCAGCCGACGATCTATTATGGCGTGCCGACGCTCTATGCGGCGATGATCGCCGACCCGGCCTGCACCAGACAGAACGGCTCGGCGCGGCTGCGCATGTGCGTGTCGGCCGGCGAAGCGCTGCCCGAGCACATCGGGCTGGAATGGAAGAAGCGCTTCGGCGTCGACATCTATGACGGTGTCGGCTCGACCGAGATGCTGCACATCTTCCTTGGCAATTATCCCGGCAAGATCCGCTACGGCACGTCGGGCGTGCCGGTGCCGGGCTACGAGGCGCGGCTGATCGACGACAATGGCCGCGAGGTGCCGGAAGGCGAGATCGGCGAACTCAGCATTCGCGGGCCGACCGCGGCGGACGGCTACTGGAACCAGCGCGAGAAGACGCGCCGCACCTTCGAGGGCGAGTGGACGCGCACCGGCGATAAATATGTGCGCGATCCGGATGGCTTCTATCGGATCTGCGGGCGCACCGACGACATGTTCAAGGTCAGCGGCCAATGGGTCTCGCCTTACGAAGTGGAAGCCGCGCTGATCACGCATCCGCGCGTGCTCGAGGCCGCCGTGGTGCCGAAGGAGGACGATGACGGGCTGTTGAAGCCGAAGGCCTTCATCGTGCTCAAAGGCGATGGTGGCACGCCGGCTTCGGAGGAATTGCGCGAGCACGTGAAGGCACAGATCGGACTGTGGAAATACCCGCGCTGGATCGAGTTCGTCGAGAGCTTGCCGAAGACCGCGACGGGGAAGATACAGCGGTTCAAGTTGAGGGATTAGAGAGCAGCCCTCACCCTGAGGAGCGTGGCGTGAGCCACGCGTCTCGAAGGGCGAGGGCGTGCGCTCGAGTGTGTGGCCATCCTTCGAGACGGGCGCTACGCGCCCTCCTCAGGATGAGGACTGAAGGTTAGGACAAACACTTTGGAATACACCTTCGTCCTTGCCGTCGGGCTGATCGCGGGCGCCGTCAGCGGCATCATCGGCACCGGCTCCTCGATCATGCTGGTGCCGGTCCTGGTGTATCAGTTCGGCCCCAAGGAAGCGGTCCCGATCATGGCGGTGGCGGCCGTCATGGGAAATCTCGCGCGCATTCTCGCATGGTGGCGCGAGATCGACTGGCGCGCGACGTTCGCATATTCGGCCACGGCGGTTCCGGCAGCGGTGGCGGGCGCCAAGACGCTGCTGGTGCTGCCCGCGCACGCCGTCGATGTCGCGATCGGCGTCTTTCTCATCGCCGCGATCCCGGGCCGGCGCTGGCTCATCGCACACAACATCACGCTCAATCTTTGGCACCTTGCGGCGATCGGCGCGGTGGCCGGCTATATCACCGGCATCGTGGTGACGACCGGGCCGCTCACCGTGCCGATCTTCCTGATGTATGGCCTTGCCAAAGGCGCGTTCCTGGCGACCGAAGGCGCGGGCTCGCTCGCGATCTATGTCGCCAAAGTGCTCGCCTTCCGCGGCTTCGGCGCGATGCCGCTCGACACCTTCATCAAAGGTCTCGTCACCGGCTCATCGCTGATGGCCGGCACATTCATCGCCAAACGCTTTGTGATGAAACTCGACGCCAACGCGTTTCGTTACATGCTCGACGGTTTGATGCTAGTCTCCGGCCTCGCCATGCTCTGGAACGCATTTGCCTCATGACGCTCAGCGATCACGGACATCTTGTCGTCGGCGACGCTTCGCTCGAATACCGCATGATCGGCCCGCGGCCCGACGACGCGCCGACCATCGTGATGCTGCATGAGGGTCTCGGCTCGGTCACCACATGGGGCGAGTTTCCCGACAGGCTCGCCGAACGCTCCGGCTGCGGCGTGTTCGTCTACGCGCGCGCCGGCTATGGCAACTCCTCGCCCGTC
>JBBWZU010000554.1:0-4532 GCA_039649225.1 Hyphomicrobiales bacterium
AGACGCCGTCGAGCTTCATGCCCGGCAGCACCAGCTTGCAGCCCGACATCGGCGCCGAGAACACGATCGACCAGCCGTTGGCGTGGAAGAACGGCACCACCGGCATGATGGTGTCCTGCACCGAGAGGTCGAACGCATCCGGCGTCAGGGCCATCAGCGCGTGCAGCACGTTGGAGCGGTGCGAATAGACCACGCCCTTCGGATTGCCGGTCGTGCCCGAGGTGTAGCACATGCCGCAGGCGGTGTTCTCGTCGAACGAAGCCCATTTGAAGTCGCCGTCGACCTCGCCGATCCAGTCCTCGTAGGCGACCGCGTTGCGCAGCGAAGTCTGCGGCATATGCGCGGCGTCGGTGAGGATGACGAAGCGCTGGATCATCGGCAGCTTGTCCTGCAGCTTCTCCATCAGCGGCACGAAGGTGAGATCGAGGAACATCATCCGGTCTTCGGCATGATTGGCGATATAGAGGATCTGCTCCGGGAACAGGCGCGGGTTGATGGTGTGATAGACGGCGCCGATGCCGGTGATGCCGTACCAGGTTTCCAGGTGGCGCCAGGTGTTCCAGGCCAGCGTCGCGACGCGGTCGCCAAGCTTGATGCCCTCACGTTCCAGCCGCTGCGCGACTTTCAGCGCGCGCTTGCGCACCTGCGCGTAAGTCGTGCGATGGATCGGGCCTTCGATCGAGCGCGACACGACCTCGCGGTTTCCATGCTGGGTCGCGGCGTGATCCAGGACGCGGTGGACCAGCAGTGGCCAGTCCTGCATCAATCCGAGCATGGGCTCCCCCTCCCTTCGGCAAATTCCGGTTATTTTTTATAACCTTGGCCGGAATTGTTAGCGTTTGGCCGACAACATTCAAGCCTCAAATTTAGCGCGTTGCTGGTTCAACGCATAGCCAACCCTATCCCGCGCTTGTGGCGCAACGCAGCATTCCGGTGCATGGCTCACTCAAGACGTGGCGGATTCGCTGCCCTCTATACGGATGCAATCGGCTTGAAGTTTCACACCAATCCTTCGCGGCGCTACGGTCTTGGCTGTGCGCTCGCGGCCGCAATGCTGGTCGCAGGCAGCGCGTATGCGCTCGCCAAGGACCCGATACCGCTGCCGCGCCCACGCCCGCTTCGGCTGGACCCGACGCCCACGATACCCCTGCCGCCGTTGCGTCCGAGCATTCCGCCCACGCTCGAAACGCCGGAGCCCGCCCTGCCCTCGCCGTGCGTCCTGCGCCTGACGGCGGATATCGCAATCGTCGAGCCGCTGCCGCCGATTGTCGCGGCGAACGGCTGCGGCATCGCCGATCCGGTGCGGCTCAGCGCCGTGATGTCGAAGGACAATGTGCGCATCGCCGTCACGCCGCCCGCCACATTGCGCTGCACCATGGCGGAAGCGGTCGCGCATTGGCTGCGCGAGGATGTCGCGCCGATTGCCGCCACATTGGGGGCCCCGCTCGGCGGCGTCGCCAATTTCGATTCCTACGAATGCCGCGGGCGCAACCGCGTGTTCGGCGCGATGCTCAGCGAACACGGCAAGGGTAACGCGATCGATATCCGGGCGCTGACGCTGGCCAATGGCAGGAATTACGAGCTGACCGACATCCATGTCGACAAAGACGCGCGCGAGCGGCTGAAGGCGAGCGCCTGCGCGCGCTTCACCACCGTGCTCGGCCCGGCTTCGGACGGCTTTCATGAAAACCACGTGCACGTCGACCTCGCCGAGCGCCGCAGCGGCTACCGCCTCTGCCAGTGGGCGGTGCGCGATGCCAACGAGATCGTTCCGCTGCCGCGCGAGCGCCCGGCGGAAGCGCCGCCGCGCGAGCCTTGACGATGCGCGCCCAATCCCTCAACGGTGTTTTTGACAGAGAGAGCGAATGAGCCAAGACCCCTTCGCCACCATATCGCCATCCGCTCCGCCGCAAGCCGGGGCGCCACTGCCTTGGGGTCTTCTGGCCACCATCGTGTGGGGCGTCGCGGGCTTCTGCATCTGGTTCATGGCGCAATTCGCCGTGATTATCGGTTATGTGATGACTCATCCCGAGACCAGCGATGCGGCCGTCATGCGGGCGATGGCGACCAACGGCTTTCTGCTTGCGCTGGTGACGATCGTGGCCGGGCCGGCATGGATTGCCGTGACGGCGATCGCCGCGCGCTGGCGCGGCTGGCGCGTGGCCGATTACCTTGCGCTTGTCGTGCCACGCCGCAGCGACTTCGCCTTCGGCTTTGCCTGCATGGCGGCACTGCTGATCGCGTTCGATGTTCTGACCTATGCGACCGGACGCGACCTCGTCCCGGCCTTCATGTTCGAATCCTACAAGACGGCGCGCGCGTCGGGCACGATGGTGCTTTTTTTCATCGCCGTCGTCATCGTCGGGCCGGTCACCGAGGAGATCGTGTTTCGCGGATTCCTGTTTCGCGGTTTGAATGCTTCATTTCTCGGCGTGGCCGGAACGCTGCTCGCCACATCGGTCGCCTGGGCGGTGATGCACGTGCAGTACGACGCGCTGATCATCGCGCAGATCTTCCTGATCGGGCTTCTGCTCGGCTGGCTGCGCTGGGCGAGCGGCTCGACTTTGCTCACCATCTCGCTGCACGTGCTGGCGAATTTCGTGGCGCTCATCGAGGCGGCGATCAAGGTCGAGTGGATGGGCTAGCACTCACGTCCCCGGCGGTTGACCCATGAACAACATTTCCGACGACAGCGCAGCCAACAGCATACTTGATGTCCTCGCTGTTGCGGAGCGCCTGAAGACTGAGCTCCGTCATTCATGGCTTTCCAACGGGCGCCGGGAGAGCGTTGCCGAGCACACTTGGCTCATGTGCCTGACGGCACTTCTCTGCCATGGCCGCCTTTCGGAACCAGTTCGTTTGGATCGATTGCTTGCGATGATCATCGTCCACGACCTCGCGGAGGCGGAGGTGGGAGACATTCCGTACTTTGAAACCGGACATCGAAAGGACACGAAGGCTGCGCGAGAACACGCGGCCTTTGATCGCATAGCGCAGATGCTTCCCGGGCCGGACGGCGCCATGATCAGAGATCTTTGGGACGAATTTGAGCACGGCCACAGTCCCGAAGCCCGCTTTGCTCGCGCGCTCGACCATCTGGAGGTGCAGGTTCAGCACAATCTCGCAGACCTGGCGACGTGGGAGCCGATCGAATACGATTTGGTTTACACAAAAATGGACGATCGGTGCGCCCACGATGCGTTTCTACGCACCCTCTGTGGCGCGATCCGGTTGCGCGCCGAAGCAAAGATGCGAGCTGCTTCCATCGATGTCGATGCAATTCGCCGACGTCTCGAAGTTGGTTCGACAAGCCCCGGTTAACGCGATGAGTTCTATTCGATAGACGCCGGGCGGATGAGCTGACGCTCACGTCCCCGGCGGCGGACCGAACACGCAACGTCGCGTCTTGTCCGGACGGCGGCAGATCCAGACCTTGCCGTCGGGACTCGGTGTCGCCTCGTTATAGGGGATGAATTCGCCGCCATTGACGACCCAGCCGAGGCCGTTGGTGGCAATCCGTTCCGGCGATTCACAATCATTGTCACCACAGCACCATTCGCCGATGGAATTGCGGAAACCGCCTTTGCTGATCCAGGAATCGTGAGAAAAAGCCGGCGAATCGCAGAGAATCAGAGCTGCGATGCCAGCCGCAATGGCCGCCAGCTTCGACATGGGCCGCGTCTCCAGTTCGTGCCGCGTGCCCAGCCGGCGCGGAACGGTTTACGCGAGACAAAACGCATTTGTTCCGCCCTGGTTCCAACACGACCGGGAACATTTCAGGCATGCGTGACGCGCGGATCGATCGGCGTGGTGCCGCGCAGCCCGAGAATGTCCTCGAGCGCCTTCGCGGCGCCAAGGATGCGCGCCTCGCCGCGCGGTGGACCGGCGATCTGCAATCCGACCGGCAGGTTCTCCTGCGTAAAGCCGCAAGGCAGCGACAGCGCGGTGCCGCACGCGACCGTGATCGCATAGGCGATCGCGAGCCACTCGACATAGTTGGCGAACTTGTGGCCGTTCACCTCGGCGACATAGCGGTTCTCGATCGGGTACGGTGCCACCACCGTCGCGGGCGTGAGCAGCAGGTCGTACCGGTCGAAGAACGCCAGATAACGCCGCGTCAGCTCGACACGCATGTTTTCGGCGCGCTCGAGCTCATTGAGATCGATCTTGTAGCCCTGCTCGATATTCCAGATCATCTCGGGCTTGAGCAGCTCGCGATGGTCGCGCAGCAATATGGCCTTCTTCATGAAGAAGTCGTAGACGCGCAGCGTGATGAAGCACTCGTGCAGGCCGGTGAAATCCGGGTGCGCCTCCTCGACCGTCGCGCCCAGCTCCCTGAAACGTTCGGCGGCCTTGCGGGTGATCGCCGCGACCTCGTTATCGGTCACGGTGCAGCCGAGATCGGCCGAATAGGCGACGCGCTTCGGCCGCCAGTTCGCCCGTGCCGCCGCCAGATAAGACTCGGCCGTGCGCGGCAGCGAGAACGGATCGCGCGGGTCTTCGCCGCACATCGCATCGAGCAGCAGCGCGCA
>JBBWZU010000568.1:0-8255 GCA_039649225.1 Hyphomicrobiales bacterium
AAGCTGCCCGACAATGCCGCGCCCTACACCTCCACGATCGTGTTCCTGGTGCGCAAAGGCAATCCGAAGGGCGTGAAGGACTGGGACGATCTTGCCAAATCCGGCATCAAGATCGTCACGCCGAATCCGAAAACCTCGGGTGGCGCGCGCTGGAATTATCTTGCCGCCTGGGGCTATGCACTCAAGAAATATGGGGGCGAGGACAAGGCGCTCGACTTCGTGCGCAGCATCTACAAGAACGTCCCGGTTCTCGACAGCGGTGCGCGCGGCGCGACCGTCACGTTCGTCGAGCGCAACATCGGCGATATCCTGCTTGCCTGGGAGAATGAGGCATATTTGGCGCTGGACGAGTTCGGAAAGGACAAGTTCGAAATCGTCCTACCGTCGACGTCCATCTTGGCCGAACCGACGGTTGCGGTCGTCGACAAGGTGGTCGACAAAAAAGGCACACGCGCCGCCGCCGAGGCGTATTTGAAATTCATGTATTCGCCCGAGGGCCAGGAGATCGCGGCGCGGAGTCACTATCGCCCGCGCGATCCCGCGGTCGCCAAGAAACACGAGAGCGAATTCGCCAAAATCGACCTGTTCACGATCGACGAGGTATTCGGCGGCTGGCGCAAGGCGCAGGCGGCGCACTTCAATGATGACGGATTCTTTGATAAGATTTACACGCAATAGCGGTCAGGTGCCGTGAGCGGGACAGCAATGGTCGTGCGGCGGCGCAGAAGCGTGATTCCGGGATTCGGAATCACCATGGGAACAAGCCTCCTGTGGCTCTCGCTGATTGTGCTGCTGCCGCTCGCCGCATTGTTCCTCAAGACCACGGAGCTGACCTTCAGTCAGTTCGTCGGCATCATCGCCAGCCGGCGTGTGTTGCACGCGTTCCAGCTTTCATTCGGCCTTTCGCTTGCCGCCGCGGCCGTCAATCTGGTGTTCGGCACCATCGTCGTATGGGCACTGGTCCGGTACCGTTTCCCGGGACGCAAGCTGCTCGATGCGGTCGTGGACATTCCATTTGCGTTGCCGACCGCGGTTGCGGGAATCGCACTGACTAATCTCTACGCGGAATCCGGCTGGCTCGGCGGTCCGCTCAACCAGCTCGGCATCAAGGTCGCATTCACGCCACTCGGCATTTTCGTTGCGCTCGTCTTCATCGGTCTGCCGTTCGTGGTGCGGACCGTGCAGCCGGTGCTCGAGGATCTCGAAAAGGAGCTGGAAGAGGCCGCCGCTTCGCTCGGCGCGAGCCGCTGGACCATCGTGCGCCGCGTCGTGCTGCCCGCCGTCGCGCCCGCGTTGCTCACCGGTTTTGCGCTCGCGCTTGCGCGCGCGGTCGGCGAATACGGCTCGGTCATCTTCATTGCCGGCAATCTGCCGAACGTTTCGGAGATCGCGCCGCTGCTGATCGTTATCCGGCTGCAGGAATTCCGCTATGCCGACGCCACCGCGATTGCGGCCGTGATGCTGATCGCATCGTTCCTGCTGCTGTTTCTCATCAACGCGTTGCAGCGCTGGTCGGAAACCCGCGCGGGGAACCGGGCGTGACGGCCCTGCCGGTCACAGACCTTGAATCCGGCGCGCCGCTCGCCTGCGCGGCCGCGCGGCCGCGCAAGGCCGATGCGCGCGAAGACCCTCCGCTGGTGCGCCGCGCAATCATCGCCGTCGCGGTCGCCTTCCTCGGCTTGTTCATCGTGCTGCCGCTCATCAATGTCTTCGCGCAGGCCTTCGACAAGGGCATTGGGGCCTACCTGTCGGCGTTGCGGGACGACGACACGCGTACGGCGATCCATCTCACGCTGGTGGTGGCATTCACCTCGGTTCTGCTCAATGGCGCCTTCGGCCTTGCCGCCGCCTGGGCCATCGCCAAGTTTGACTTCCGCGGCAAGAACGTCCTCATCACGCTGATCGATCTGCCGTTCTCGGTCTCGCCGGTCATCGCCGGTCTTGTCTTCGTGCTGCTGTTCGGATTGCAAGGCCTGTTCGGCGCGTGGCTTGCCGCGCACGATATCAAGATCATCTTCGCGCTCCCCGGCATCCTGCTGGCCACCATCTTCGTAACGTTTCCGTTCATCGTGCGCGAGCTGATCCCGCTGATGCAGGAACAGGGCACCGAGGAAGAGGAGGCGGCGCTCTCGCTCGGCGCCTCGGGTATCAAGACATTCATCCGCGTCACCTTGCCGAACGTGAAATGGGCCCTGCTCTACGGCGTGCTGTTATGCAATGCCCGGGCGATGGGCGAGTTTGGCGCGGTGTCGGTGGTCTCGGGCCACATCCGCGGCGAAACCAACACCATGCCGCTGCAGATCGAGGCGCTGTACGAAGACTACCAGTCCGCCGCCGCCTTCGCGGTTGCGTCGCTGCTGGCATTGCTCGCGCTTGTGACACTGATTGCGAAAGCCGCCCTCGAATCGCGCGTCGGGAAGGACTGACCGATGAAAATCTCGATGGTCAACGTCACCAAGCGCTTCGGGACATTCGCCGCACTCGAGGGCGTGAACCTCGAGATCCAGTCTGACGAATTGATCGCGATTCTCGGCCCTTCCGGATCGGGAAAGACCACGCTGCTGCGCGTCGTCGCCGGGCTGGAATGGCCGGACGAGGGCGCGGTCCAGTTCGACGGGCAGGATGCGCTCTCGCACAGCGTCGGCGAACGCAATGTCGGCTTCGTGTTCCAGCACTACGCGCTGTTTCGGCACATGACGGTGTTCGAGAATGTCGCCTTCGGGCTGCGCGCGCGCCCCCGCAAGCATCGCCACAGCGAAGCCGAGATCGCTAAGCGGGTCGAACGGCTGCTCGAGCTCGTGCAGCTTGGCTGGCTTGCGCAGCGCTACCCGCGGCAGCTTTCTGGCGGACAGCGTCAACGCGTCGCGCTCGCGCGCGCACTGGCGATCGAGCCGCGCGTGCTGCTGCTCGATGAACCGTTCGGCTCGCTCGACGCCAAGGTGCGCAAGGAGCTGCGCCGCTGGCTGCGCAATCTGCACACCGAAATCCACGTGACGTCGATCTTCGTGACGCACGACCAGGAGGAGGCGCTCGAAGTTGCCGACCGTGTCGTCGTCATGGACAAGGGCCGCATCCAGCAGGCCGGCACGCCGCAGCAGGTCTACGATCATCCCGTCACACCCGCGGTGCATGAATTCATCGGGGAGTCGATCATCGTGCCGGTCACCGTCGAGGCGGGCGACGTGCGCTTTGACGGCCAGTCGCTCGGGCTCGATCCGCAGGGCGTGTCGGGCGCGGCGCTTCTGTTCGCGCGCCCGCACGATATCACAGTCGTTCCCTTCTCGGGCCAGAACCTGCTTCACGGCGTCGTCAAGCGCATCCACGGGATCGGACCGGCGCGGCGGATCGAGATCGCGCTCAGCAGCCAGCAGGGCGAAACGCTGGTCGAGGTCGATGCCTTGCGCTCGCAGCAGCTCCATGTCGGGCAATCAGTCGGCCTGCGCGCCGAGCAATACCGGCTGTTTCCAAGCGGCGGCGCTTGAGATCTAATTCAAAAGCGGCGGCGCGTCGGTGACCACGCGCAGATTGATCGCGCTGATCAGCTCGGCTCTTTGCCGTTCCAGCACCGCGATCTTGTCCGCGGTCTGCTGTGCGGTGCTGTCGTTCGAGCCGTAGAGCACGACGCCGCCGAGCGGCAGGATGATGGCAATCATCAGCTTCAGCCCGTCAGCCACGACGGCGCCGCCGAACAGCATCCCGATCCAGAAACAGCCGGCGATGATCGCGGCCTTGGCCCCCGTGCCGATCTTGCGGCAGCGTTCCGCGACACCGGCGAGCCGTTCCAGCTCGGCCTCAATCTGCGCGATCTCGTCGCGTGGGTCGGCAAGCTCCATCCGGGTCCTCTTGTCGCTGCTCTTTACGTCTTCCCGAGCGCTGCCGCGAGCGCCGGATCGAGCCCGCGCGTTGCGCGCTCGCCGGTCGGCGCGTAACTGCCGGTCGAGGGCTTGCGCAAACCCATGCGCACCAGCGCTTCGACTTGCGGCACCGCGGCGCGCATGCCGTCAAGCACCGGCACCGGCACGCGATCCTCGATGCGTCGCGCCGCACCCGCCATCACGGCGCCAAGCACGACGATGCTTTCGGCGCCGTCCTTCTCGATGATGTCTTGCGCGGTGGCGACCAGTTCGGCGTCGAGCGCCGTATAGTCGCCGGGCTTATACGCCGTGGTGTTTTCCAGAACGCGCGAGCCGGCGATGCGCCGGCTCAGCCCGTAACCATCGATCAGCTCACGATAGATCGGCCACACGCGCCGCCCAAAGCTGATCAATCCGACCGGCCCGCCGAGCATGCAGGCGGTGAGCAAAGCGGCCTCGGTCATGCCGACGACCGGGATCGCCAGCATCTCGCGCAGTGCCCTGAGGCCGGTATCGTAGGACACCGCGATCACCACCCCGTCGCATCCCGGCGCGTGGCGCGCCGCCAGCACCACGGCCGCATGCTCGGCGACCGCGTGCTCGGCGCGTGTCGCCACGATGGCGGCGCCGAAATCCGCCGTCACCGCAACGATCTCGGTGCCGGGCGCGGCGACGCGACGCGCTTCGGCGGCCGCCGTTTCGGTGACGAAGTCGGTGGTATTGGCGTTCAGAACCAGGATGCGCATGACGCTCCTTCTCGCACGGTTGGCTGCCGAAACAACTGAAACCTCAGACCTGATGGCACGCCAGATGCCGCAGCAGCAACTCACTGACGCGGTCCGGCACCTGATCGGCGGCAAAATGCCCGACGCCGGGGAGGACCTCAAATGTGTAGGCGGCTGAGACGAAGTCGCGCGTGCCCTCCGCCGCTGGCCGGCCGACCGTGTCGTCGGCGTCGCCCCATATATAGAGCGTCGGAACCCGCGTCGGCCCGAGCGGCGTGCGGATCGCGCCGCGCGCCCGGTACCAGGCCAGCGCCGCCTCCATGGCGGCCGGATTGCCGAGTACCGCAAGATGCCGTTCGGCCGCGGCGGGCGGAACGCCATTCGCCTCCCAGCGCACGCGCAGCCATTCGGCATCGTTCGCCAGCACAATCGACGCGGCATCGGTTTCAAGAAAGGCCCGGTGATGGCGCGAGCGGTGCTTTTGGTCGCCATCCGGCAACGCGAGCGCACGATTGAACGCGTTCGGATGCGGGCGCGACAGCACGGTGAGCGAAGCCAGCCGCGCGGGGTATTTGTCGGCGATACCCCACGCGATGCTACCGCCCCAGTCGTGCCCGACCAGATGAAAGCGCCTGTCCGGGTCCCCGCACGCTGCCGCGACGGCCATGGCATCTTCGACCAGATGGTCGAATTGATAGAGTGCCGTATTGGCCGGATCGGGCCGCGCGCCGGCCGAATAGCCGCGCTGGCTCGGCGCGACGGCGCGGTATCCGGCGCGTGCGAGCGCCGCAGTCTGCGCATCCCAGGTGTGGAACGACTCGGCAAAGCCGTGCAGCAACAGAACGAGCGGCGCATGTTCCGGGCCGTCGACATGCACGTCGAACTCCAGGCCCGGTCCGGTCGAAATTGTCGCAAGCGTCACGCGGTCACTCCGAGACGCGATAGCGGTTCGAGCCGGCAAGCAAGGCGGAAGCTTGCTTGACCATGCGGTCGACGACCTCGGCGGCGGGCGGGACATCCGCAATCATGTCGACCGCCTCGCCGGCGATCACCGCCGCAGTGTCGAAGTCGCCGGCGGCTTTGGCCTTGTCGTAGCGGGCAGCTTCCGCCGCCTGGTGCTGCATCAGTTCGGCCTCGCGTCCGCGCCAGCGCTCGGAGAATTCGTTGCGCAGCACGCGGCCCGTATAGGGTGCCGGCCATACATTCCGGCGCGCAATGTCGAACAGGATGCCGCGGATGGTGGCATCGCCATTTGCCGCGACAAGGCGCGCCTTGGCGGCAGCAGAGCCCATCGCCTCCTGCGTGGCAAAGAAGCGCGTGCCGACCAGCACGCCGTCGGCGCCGAGCATCAATGCCGCCGCAAGGCCCCGTCCGTCCGCAACCCCGCCCGCCGCCGCAACGGGCGCACCGCGCGCCGCGTCGACCACCGCCGGCACCAGCGCGAAAGTACCGCGTGACATCCCGTGACCGCCGGCTTCGCCGCCTTGCGCGACGAGAACATCGGCGCCGTGCACGATGGCGTCCTTGGCCTGCTCGACAGTCTGAATTTGACAGATCATTTTGGCGCCCGCGCGCTTGATCTTGTCGGCGTGCGGCTGCACGTCGCCGAACGACAGGATGATGGCAGGCGGCTTGCGCTCCAGCGCCAGATCGAGCAGCCGCGGCTGCTTTGCCATGCTCCAGGTGATGAAGCCGACGCCGACGCGCGCGTCGCCCACCGCGTCCAGCTCGCGCGTCAGCCATGCCTCATCGCCATATCCGCCCCCGATGATGCCGAAACCGCCCGCCCGGCTCACCGCAGCGGCAAGCCTGCCGTCGGCCACGACATCCATCGGGGCGAGCAGAATCGGGTGCTCAACCTTGAGCAATTCGGTAAGGCGTGTCGAAATAGCCATTTGACCCTTCGGCGGCGCGCAGATTAAGCCGTGAATTAGCCCATGTCTCAGGCGATTCACGAGAGATGATGCTGCACCGCCTCTCGTTCACCCTGATCGCCCTTCTGGCGCTCTTTTCGGCCAATGCTGCCGCGCAGGAGACGCCGAAAGGCGTCGTGGCGTTCCTGCAGGCGCTCTGGCCCGACGCGCAGGCACGCGGTGTGTCACGCAAGACATTCGACGCCGCGCTGTCGGGCCTTACGATCGATCCGCGCGTCGCGGCCGCCACATTGCGCCAGCCGGAATTCGGCCGCCCGATCGGCACCTATGTGAACGGCATCGCCACGGCGCAGCGCATTTCGCTCGCATCCGCCAAGGCCGCGCAGTGGTCGCATACGCTGGACGCCATCGAGCAGCAATACGGCGTGGACCGCTGGACGCTGCTGGCGATCTGGGGAATCGAGACCTCGTTCGGCGCCAACAAAGGCGGCTTCGATGTGATCCGCTCGCTCGTGACCCTGTCGCTGAGCAGCTATCGGCCGGATTTCTTCCGCGATGAGTTGCTGGCGGCGCTCAAAGTCCTCGAAGAGGGCCATATCGAACGGACCAAGATGCTCGGCTCGTGGGCCGGCGCGATGGGCCAGCCGCAATTCATGCCGTCGAACTTTCTCGAACTCGCGATCGATTTCGACGGCAATGGCAAGAAGGACATCTGGGGCAGTGTGCCGGACGTGCTGGCGTCGATCGCGAATTTTCTCAAGCACTGGGGCTGGAAGGCGGGCGCCGGCTGGGGCTTTGAAGTCAAAGTCCCGCAGGGCTTCGACTACAGACGCAGCCGCGCGACTTATGCCGAATGGGTGGCGCTCGGCGTGACGCGCGCGGATGGCAAGCCAATGCCGGACGGCAACGCGATCGCATTCTTTCCGTCGGGCGCCGGCGGCCCCGCGTTCCTGGTCGGCGAGAACTTCGATGTGATCAAGCGCTACAACAATTCCGACGTGTTTGCACTCGCCGTCAGTCACCTCGCCGACCGGGCGCGCGGCCTCGGACCGTTCCGAGCCGCATGGCTCGTGCCCGACCGGCAGTTGTCACGCGGCGAACGCATCGCGTTGCAGAAGCGGATGAAAGAGCTCGGCCATCCGGTGAATGATTTCGACGGGCGGATCGACTTCGCGCTGCGCGACGAGATCAGGCTGGAGCAGTCGAAGTACGGGATGGTCCCGGACGGGCATCCGACGCCGGCGCTGCTGCAACAGATCGGGGCAAGGAACTAACATTGAGTCCGGGGCCATCAGCCGGTGAGACGGCTTGGTCGTGCCTTTACACAACGGTCTTTCGAATAAGATCGGCGCTATCTGAAAGAATCGTGCGCTGTAAATTCATTTGCGACATCTGCGCGACACGCCCTGACGGAAGGAACCGCTTCATCTCGGCGTAGAACGCCGTCGCTGTCGCGTCCTTTGCCAATTCGTCGAGACGGGCATTTGCCTTCGCTGCAATATCGGCAGTCCCGTAATCGGCGAATTTCCTCAGAGCCATCTCGCGATCGGGCGTCGCGCCGAGCTTGTTGACGAGGAACCAGACGTCCCACACATCGCGGAATTTGAGAACCGTCCTTGCGGTCAACGCGATCGCCTTGTCCGCAAGGATCTCATTCGGAGTCTCAGCGTTGAGAATCACATCCTGAATTTGGACCAGGCCCGGCGCCGCACTGACCGTTAGCGGCTTGGAGTCGTAGGACGGGACGTTGGCGAACTCGATCTTGATACGCGACTTTGGCGCCTTCGGCGTCGGATTGACCG
>JBBWZU010000597.1:0-5928 GCA_039649225.1 Hyphomicrobiales bacterium
GACGACCGAAGTCTTGGCCCTCAGCGCTTCGGCATCGGCCGCAAGATAGCGCTGGCGCGAGACCCAGCCGAGCGGAAGCAGCGCCAGATACACGATCGTGCCGGCCGTCAGCAGGTACCAAGGATAGCTGACCAGCAGCGCGATCAGGCACACGGCGACCAGGATCACCGGCATCACCAGCTCGCGCGGGACGCGTGCGCCGTATTTCTTTCCCGACAGCACCGGCAGGCGCGAGATCATCAGGCCGGCGATCACGAACGTATAGATCAGCGTCAGGGCGGCCGGCACCGGCACCTGCAGGAAATAAAAATAGATCGGCAGCAGCACCGCGATCGCGCCGGCCGGTGCCGGAATGCCGGTGAAGAAGTTGCCGGCCCAGGACGGGCGGTTCGGATCCTCGATCTGCACGTTGAAGCGCGCCAGACGCAAGGCGGCGCAGATCGCGAACACCATCGCGGCGATCCAGCCGATATTGCCGAGCGGCTTGAGGCCCCAGAAATAAAGGATCAGGCCGGGCGCGACACCGAAATTGACGAAATCGGCCAGGCTGTCGAGCTCGGCGCCAAAGCGCGAGGTGCCCTTGATCATGCGCGCCACGCGCCCGTCGACGGCGTCGAGCACAGCCGCAAACACGATCGCGCCGAGCGCCAGTTCGTAACGCTCCTCGATCGCAAGGCGGATACCGGTCAGCCCCGCGCAGAGCGCGAGCAGCGTGATCACGTTCGGCACGAGCACGCGCAGCGGTATCTGGCGCAGCCGCCGCAGCCGGCGTTGATGACGTTCGGAATCGAAGCGCGAATAGTTCATGGATATCAATATAGCGGTTTGCGCCCTGCCCCGCCATCCGGCCGGATGCCGCGGCGACCTGTCCGGTTTTGGGTCAGCTGTGGTGCCCGGCCGGTTCGGTGATGATGCGCCGCAACAGCCGCTCCGCCGAGGCCGGCGAGAGATCGGAGAACAAGGTCAGCGCATAGGCCGGGGTGCTGTCGGTCCCGCGATTTTGCCGCCTGCGCATGCGCAGCAGGGCCGAATAGCTGTTGATGCGAAACCCGCCGGCGCGGCACATCGCCGAAATCGTCTCATCGGTCGGCGCATCGAGCGCCTGCGACACCATTTCGGGCCGCAGATCGATGCGCGCCGCGATCAAAGTGGCGATCGCTGCCACGCAATCGGCGTCGGCAAGCTCCGTGAGCGCGTCGTCGAGCGCCAGCAGTCCGCTCGCCCTGCGGCGGAGGATCGCGGCGGCGTGATCTTCGTCTTGCGCGTACATCATCATTTTACGTCCTGCGAAACGGAGTGCACCGGCGTCCGGAGCAATCCGCATCGGTACAAATAACGCTAAAGTTGGATCGATTTTGCTAAGACAGATGCAAGTGGGCGGTTAACCTACGGTAACCATCACCGCTATCCACAGGCTCTCAACCGATGCGGAATGACGGGCCGGTCGCGCCGGCGCGCAGTTCGGCGATGACGGTTTCGCCCGCGAGCGAGGTCTGCCCCTCGGAGACCAGCGGCACGCTGCCGGCCGGCAGATAGACGTCGACCCGCGAGCCAAAGCGGATCATGCCGATGCGCTCGCCGGCCCCGACCTCCTGCCCCTCCTTGACCCAGCAGACGATGCGGCGCGCGATCAGCCCGGCGATCTGCACCACGCCGATGCGCCCCGCTTCCGACGTGATCACGAACCCGTTGCGCTCATTGTCCTCGCTCGCCTTGTCGAGATCGGCATTGAGGAATTTTCCCGGCGTGTAGACGATGCGCTCGATCCGGCCGGTGACCGGTGTGCGGTTCACGTGGCAATCGAACACGCTCATGAAGATCGACACCCGCGGCAGCGCGCGCTCGCCGAGCGCGAGTTCCGCCGGCGGGACCGCATTGACCACGAGGCTGACGCGGCCGTCGGCGGGCGAGATCACCAGTCCCGGCGCAATCGGCGTGACGCGCGGCGGATCGCGGAAGAAATAGACGCACCACAGCGTCAGGATCGTGCCGAGCCAGCCGAGCGGCGCCCACAGCCAGAACAGGATCAGGCTCACGAACGCGAAAATGCCGATGAATGGATAGCCTTCCGGATTGATCGGCGCGAGCTGCGAGCGGATGGAATTTACGATGGACATAAGTCGGTAATCGCCATTGTTGCCGCCTGCCAAGCCCCAACGGGGACGCGGCGCTTATGCCCTACGGCCCAATGCAGCTAATTGCAACTTACTCCGCCACGACCGCCGCGACATCCGGCGCGGTCACGTCAGCAATCACCGGATCCTCCACGGGCGGCGGATTTCGATTCGGCGCCGCAGGGTTTTCGGCCATCAACGCCAGCTTCTCGCGCGCCTCTTCGGCCTCGCGCTGGCGGTTCCACATGCCGGCATAGAGGCCGTTCTTCAGCAGAAGCTGATGATGCGTGCCGCGCTCGGCGATCACGCCCTGGTCGAGCACGATGATCTCATCGGCGCCGACGATGGTCGAAAGCCGATGCGCGATCACCAGCGTGGTGCGGCCGCGCGACACGCGATCGAGCGCATCTTGAATGTCGCGCTCGGTGTGGCTGTCGAGCGCCGAAGTTGCCTCGTCGAGCAGCAGGATCGGCGGACCTTTCAGGATCGTGCGCGCAATGGCGACGCGCTGCTTCTCGCCGCCGGAGAGTTTCAGCCCGCGTTCGCCGACCTCGGTTTCATAGCCGTCCGGCGCCATGCGGATGAAGCCGTCGATCTGCGCAAGGCTCGCGGCCCCTTCGACCTCGGCGTCGGTCGCATCCCAACGCCCGTAACGGATGTTGTAGCGGATGGTATCGTTGAACAGCACGGTGTCCTGCGGCACCATGCCGATGGCGGAGCGCAATGAGGTCTGGGTCACGTCGCGGATATCCTGCCCGTCGATCGTGATGCGTCCGCCGGTCACGTCATAAAACCGGAACAGCAGCCGCGAGATGGTCGATTTTCCGGCGCCCGACGGCCCGACGATCGCAACGGTGTTTCCGGCCGGCACCTCGAAGCTCAGGCCCTTGAGGATCTGGCGCTCCGGATCATAGGCAAAGCGCACATCATCGAACTTGATCGCACCTTTCGGGATCGCGAGCGGCTGTGCCCCGGGATTGTCTTCGATCTCGGCTTCGCGCGCCAGGATCGAGAACATCAGCTCGATGTCGACCACCGCCTGCTTGATCTCGCGATACACCATGCCCATGAAATTCAGCGGCATGTAAAGCTGGATCATCATGGCGTTGATCATGACAAAATCGCCGACGGTATTGGCGCCGGCGCGGATGCCGAGCACGCACAGCACCATCGCGGCGGTGAGCCCAAGGGTGAAGATCGCCGCCTGCCCGGCATTGAGCACGGCGAGCGAGGTGTAGGCCTTGACGCTGGCATCCTCGTAGCGCGCCATGGTGCGATCGTAGCGCTGCGCCTCGCGCTGCTCGGCGACGAAATATTTTACGGTCTCGTAGTTGAGTAGCGAGTCGATCGCCTTGGTGTTGGCGTCGGTATCGCTGTCATTCATCTTGCGCCGGATGCCGATCCGCCATTCCGTGGCGTAATAAGTGTAGGTCATGTACAGCACGACGGTGACGACGATGATCAGCACGTAGCGCCAGTCGAACATCCACAACAGCACGCCGACAATCAGCGCGAGTTCAACGAGAGTCGGCACCAGTTGCAGGATCACCATGCGCACGATGGTTTCGATCGCATTGCGGCCGCGCTCGAGCACGCGGGTGAGCCCGCCGGTTTTCCGCTCCAGATGATAGCGCAGCGACAGCGCATGCATGTGCTCGAAGGTGAGGATCGCGAGGCGGCGCACCGCATGCATCGCGACTTTCGCAAATACGCCGTCACGCACCTGCGTCACCAGCGCCATCACGATGCGCATGCCGCCATACGCCATGGTGAGCAGCACCGGCGCGGCGAAGACCCAGGTCATCGCCGACGGAGTGCCGGCGGGAACATGCGCCTCCCCGCTGAGCGCATCGACCGCCCATTTGAACGAGAAAGGCACCGCCACGGTGGCGAGCTTGGCGGCCAGCAACAGCACGGTCGCCCACGCCACCCGCATCTTCAGGTCGGCACGGTCGGAGGGCCAGATGTACGGCCAGAGGCGCGCGAGCGTCGTCAGCAGAGCGCCGCGATCGGCCGAGATTTTTTGCGGGCGAAAGCTCGCGGGTGACTGCGGCGCGTTCATCGGGCCCCGGCAAGGTTTGGCGTCAACAGGCGTGGATTCGGCAATTGGCTTCTCTTGAATCGGTCCAAGGTGAGCCACTGATATAGGCGCTTTGGGCGCCAGCCGCACCCCGCCCGGCAACCCGGATCGATGTCAGTCGCGGATGCGCAGCACCAGCGGACCCGGAGCGGAAAGCTTGGCCAAGCTCGGCGCCGTCGCCGGCCGGGTGCCGCGAACGACCGCGATGGCGAGCGGCTGCACCACCGGCAACAGGGCCGTGTGCGCGGAACGGAATCCGCCGCCGCGCAGCACCGTGATGCGCGGCGCATCATGCACGGCCGGGTCCGGCGCCGGCACGGGACTAAGACGCTGCGGCCGCACGGATGTGGCGCGGCGCAGGCCGCCGCGCACAATCAGAATTTGCGGCGCATCGCTGGCGACGGCCGGTGCCTGCGGCATCTCCTGGGCGGGCGGCAGGGCGGCAAATCTCGCCGCGGCCGATGGATTGGGCAAGGCCAATGGCTCGGGCGAAGTGGCCGGAGGCGCCGGCCGCATCGTGGACCCGACGGGGGCATGCTCGCGCGGCGCGACTGCGGGCGATGGCGATGACCTGACGACCGGCGCTTCGGCCGGCAGCGGCGTGACGACGCCCGGCAGGGGGCGTATCTGGCGACCCTCGACCGGCCGCGCCACACTTGGCCCTGCGGCGGGCAAAGGCGCAGCCGGCGCTGTTTCAACCGATTGCCGCACGACGTCCGTGGGCCTCGCCTGCGGAACGACCACCGTCTCGTGCGGCTGGGCGCGCGCAGGCGCGACCGGCTCGGCCTTTGCCCGCGGCGCAACAGCTGGCGCCACGTGCTTCGGCGGTTCGGCGGGGGGCGCCGGCGCGGCCGCCATGGCGGGCGCCGAGGCCGTCACTGGTTCAGGCTTGGGCTCGGGCGCAGACGCCTGCGCGGCGGCAACGACAGCCGCAAGGCCCGGCGGCTCGGGCTGGGCGGCGACCGCCACAGGTAGCGCGACCGCGGCGGACACCGAAGGCGCCAAGGCGGCCTGCTCCTCGGGCGCGAAGGCCCAAATCACCGCATAGCCGAGTGCGCCCGCCGACACGCTCGCCGCCAGCATGGCTGCATACGCCAATCCCGCGCGCGCCATCGTTACTCCCACAAAAGCCGTCCACCTGATCCAGCAGCCATTCTAGCGATCCGGCGATTGCAAGGCAAAAAAGCACAAAATGACGCGGTTCCGCCCTCGGGTACCCGCATGATCCGGCGCCTTGACGCTCGCCGAAGGCCAATGCCACATCGTGTCCATGAGCCAGATTCGAACGGTTTGCGTTTATTGCGGATCAGCGCCGGGGACCGACCCGGCCTTCATCGACGCCGCGCGCCGCCTCGGCGAGCTGATGGCGCTCGACGGCGTCCGGCTGGTCTATGGCGGCGGATCGCGCGGCATGATGGGCGCGGTCGCAAAATCGGTGCTGGATCACGGTGGACAGGTCACTGGAATCATTCCGGACTTCCTGCAGGACAAGGAACACACGCTGGTCGGCGCGCAGGAAGTCATCATCACGCCCGATATGCATGTGCGCAAGCAGACGATGTTCGAACGGGCCGATGCATTCGTCGCCCTGCCCGGCGGCATCGGCACGCTCGAAGAGCTGGTCGAGCAGCTCACCTGGGCGCAGCTCGGGCGTCACAAGAAACCGATCCTGATCCTGAACACCAAGAATTTCTGGGACCCGCTCTGCGGCCTGCTCGATCACATGCGCAAGCT
>JBBWZU010000617.1:0-4462 GCA_039649225.1 Hyphomicrobiales bacterium
ACTGCAAAGACCGATCGAGACCGGCGAAACCACCGCCGCGCGCCAAAAAGATTTAACCCAGCAACACGATTCCGCCCGGCAGCCGCCGCACCCGGGCCTGCACGACCTCGGCGACGAAACCGACCACGTCATCAATGCGATCGAGGCGAAAGCTCGCAACGATGCGGCGCCGGCCAAGCTGGCCGTCGAGCAGGACGATCTGGCCGGAACGATAGCGGTTCACTTCCACGATGACGCGCCACAATGGCTCATCGCGAAAGATCAGCAGGCCGCGTTGCCAGGCTGTCACGACGTCCGGATCGATCGCGACGACCTGGCCGAGCCCCTGCGCGTCGTAGCGCGCCTGCTGCCCGTCGCGCAGCACCGCAGTGCCAGCTCCGCATGACACCAGCACGTCACCCTGGATACAGCTGACAGAGACAGCGTCGGCATCGCGGCGGATATTGAATGTCGCAAGCTGCGCCCGCGCCTGCCCGGCACCGGCGCGCACCACGATGTCTTGTGGCCGCGCATCCTGCTGGGCGAATGCGGCCTCGCCGGCAATCAATTCGATCTGAACCGCGCCATCGGCGGGCGGACGAAGATCGATGCTGGTGCTGGTATTGATCTGGACCGGCATCCGGTCGGCGACCTCGATCCGCCGCCGCTCGCCTTTGGCGGTGCGATGCTCGGCTACGAATTCGGACCATGACGGCCACAGACCGAACGGCGGATGGACAACGGCAGCACCAGTGAGAGAAGCCGCCAGCAGGCCGCCGCCGATAAAACTGCGCCGCGCGACAAGCCCGCGTGCCCTCGGGGCAGCGGTCGTTGCCGCCAATGTCGGATTGCGCGCGACGACATCTCGCGTCGCATCGCCCATGACGTTCCAGAGCAAGGCGGCCTCGGCGAAAGCGCGGCCGTGCGCCGGACTGCGCGCGCGCCATGCGTTCAGGGCGTCGGCATCGGCGGCGGTCGCCGTGCCGGAGGTCAGCTGTGCGAGCCAGGCCTGCGCTTCCTGCAAGGGATCGGATCCAGCCGTGTCATGATCGAGATCGGTCTTCAAAGATCGTGTTTCCGCAAGGCTTGAGTCGGAGCAGCATGAGAGCATTGTGACGGTACTCACATGTCTAAGACGGTTTGAGAGGGCGCGGTCCGCGTCTGGGGACCTGTTTTTTGTTGACGACAGTGCTGAAATACGCGAGTGCCGCCTTGACCTCGCGATCCACGATCCGGACCGTGACGCCCAGCCGCTCCGCCACCACCTTGTGCGGTAATTCCTCGAGCCGCGCCGCGATGAATATCGCCCGCCGGCGCTCCGGCAGTTCCTCAAGCGCGACCGCAAGGGCTTTCAGCTCAGAGCGGGCCTCGGCGATCCGCGCCGGATCAAGCTCGCGCTCCGCCTGCCAGCACAATAGCGCGATCTCGGCCGGACCGAGCCGCCGCTGATCGCCACGCTTGCGATCCGCCGCGATGTTAAGCGCAATTCGATAGAGATACGCGATCGGATTATGCACCGCCGCGCCTGATGTCCCCTCGCCGATGCGGTCGAGGCGAACCCAGGCGTCGTGCAGCACCTCGCTGGCGAATTCCACGGAGCCGAAACGGCGCGCGAGCCGCAACCGCAGCCCCAAATATTCCTCGGCCAGGAGACGGCGCAACACTGCGGGCAAAGTTTCGCTCAACGCACGGCCTCGCCGGCCGTGTTGACGCGGCGGCCGAGCCCGGCGCAAGCGGCCGCGGCAGCGTCCGTGGCAAGCAGCAGCGTGATCGGCTGCGGCAAATCCGGCGGCGGCGGTTCGCCGACCGCAACACTGCGCAGCGCCGCGAGCAAAATCTCGTCACGCGCGCGGTCGCCGGTCGAGGTGACGAGCTCGGCGCGGATCACGCTGCCGGATCCCCCGACCCACAGCCGTCCAACGCTGCGATAGGTGCCGGGCCGCGTTTCCTCGCGCCGGCAGAGCGCCTCGCGCAAGCCGGCCTGCAGCGCCGCCGAATAGCCCAGGCGCGTGACCGATGTGGCGTTCGGCGCCCCAGCAGCCGTTGCGGAAACCGGCAGACGCACGAGCGTAAAGCCCTGATCCCCAATGAAGCTCGCCGCAAGGCCGGTTCCGGCGAGCAGGCTCTGCAGGGCGCCCGCGCGGGTGAACGTTCCCTGGATGGCGGCCGCACGCTGTCCGGCGATCGCGTCCATGTCGACGAACATCTGAAGGCCCGCAGCCGCGCAATAGACTTCAAGCGCGCTCGCTAGCGGCTGAGCCGGAATATCGAAGACGATGCGGTCGCGTTCTTGCCGGCCGCGTTGCTGATCGTCATCAGCTCTGGCCGCGTCACGTCCACCGGCGACGAAAAGACAGAACGCAAGCAGCAGAAAGAACCACCGCGCCCCGTGACCACGCCGACCCGCCGACTGGACTATTTCGAAAAGGCTGGCCATCACAAGCGGACGGATTCAGCACTCAGAATAACTTTCGTGATGCTCGCAGACGCCGTGCATCGCATACGCGAGAACCATCACAATCCAGTCCGAGGTTTTCTCAGCCGGAGCTACGGCCCCGGTGGTCCGGTCGTAGCGACGATTGATGACGGTTTTGCTACGGCATGCCCGCGGTGCCGGATCGCGGTAGCGGCGAGACAATTTTGCAGCAAGAATCAAGGACGGCGTTCGGTTACCCGCGCATGGCGGCGGCGAACCGCGCCGTATCGGTGAATTCGTCGAAAGCCGCGACCTTGCCGGCTTTGATCGTGAAGATGTGAATCCAGTCGGACTCCGCATGCTTGCCGGTCTTGTGGACCGTCCATCCATAGTGGCCGCGCACGAAAACCTTCTCACCGACCGCGTCGTAGCCGCGCGGCGAGAAGTCGGTCGCGGCCGCGGTTTCGTCGATGGTCTGGAAAAACTTCTCGACCTCACGCGGGCCTTGGCGCAATCCGAGGGTCGGATAGTCCTCCGGCCGCCCGTGCGAATGCCAGGCGATGTCGGGCTCGAGCGCCGCAATGATCGTCCCGACATCTCCGCGCTGAAAGGCGGCATAGAGATTCTGCACCAGCGCGACGTTGGCCTTGCTCATGGCATTCCTCCGGTTGTGGCTCGCAACCACTACGGAGGACGCAGGCCGAGGGTTTCAGAATCGGAGCATAAATCTGCAGCCGGGCTCAGCTCTTGACCGCGCCCGCGGTCAGGCCGGCCACCATATAGCGCTTGAATGCGTAGTAGATCGCGGCCGGCGGCAGGGCGTAAATGAGCCCGGTGGTCATCAGCAATTCCCACGGCGAATCGTCGGCCGAGAGGAAGTTGCCGAGCGCCACGGGAAGCGTGATGTCGGTATCGCGCGAGAGCAGCAGGAACGCGTAGAGATACTCGTTCCAGGCCAGCAGCAGCGCATAAGTGCCGACCGCCACCAGCGATGGCATCATCAGCGGCACATAGACGAGGCGGAACAGCTGCAGCGTCGAGGCGCCGTCGATCATCGCGGCTTCGTCGAGCTCCACCGGGAGCTTGTCGGAGGCCTGCTTGAGTACCCAGATCGCATAAGGCGACGCGATCGTCACCATTGCGAGGATCAGGGCCCAGTGGTTGTTGAGCAGGCCGTAGATGCCCATGGTGCGGTACATCGGAACGGCGAGGAACGCAGCCGGGATGAAGTAGGTGAAGAGCGCGAGATTCATGATCAGCCGCCCGCCCCTCACCCGCAGCCGCGAGATGGCGAATGCCGCCGCGGTCGCGATGAACAGCGTGATGGCGCCGACCGCGACCGCGATCACGGTCGAGTTCCACAACTGCAGCCAGAAGTGGCTGAGAAAATAGTGCTGCTGGCCGAATACGATCTCGAAATTGTGCAAGGTCGGATGCGCCGGCCACAGTCTGCCGGAGAATGCGTCTTCCTTGGGCGAGATCGCGAACAGGAACAGGTGATAGATCGGGATCAAGGTCCACACCGCCACCGGAATGCCGATCAGCAGCAGTTTCGCCTCGGTGGCAATATCGCGCCAAGTGAGCTTCATCGCCAGCTTCATCGCGACAGCCGTTTCATCATGACGTAGACGAGCGGCAGCACCAGCGGCAGCGCGCAGACGATCGCCGCCATCGAGTGATCGAGCTGGTCGAGCCGCAGATAGCGGATGCCGAGCGTCGCCAGCACGTGTGTCAGGTCGGCCGGCCCGCCGCCGGTCAGCAGATAGACGCTGTTGAAGTCGCCGAGCGTCCAGATCATCGAGAGCAGCGTGCAGGTCAGGTAGAGCGTCATCACCGACGGCCAGGTGATGAAGCGGAACTTCTGCCACCAGCTTGCGCCGTCGACCTCGGCCGCCTCGTAGAGGTCCTGCCCGATCGCGAGTCGCCCGGTCATCAGGATTAGCGTCCAGAACGGCAGCGACTTCCAGATATGCACCAGGATTGCCATCGACAGCGCGATCGACGGCTCGTTGAGCCAGTTCGGGCCATCGTCGCCGGTGAGCTTGAAAATGAGCTGGTTGATGACGC
>JBBWZU010000283.1:0-6125 GCA_039649225.1 Hyphomicrobiales bacterium
TATTGCTTCGACAATGAAGCTCCGGCGCATCGCGCGCTGATCGGGCCGGTGCGCATCGCGCGGGCCCTCGTGACCAATGGCGAATGGCTCGCGTTCATGAAAGACGGCGGCTATTCCAATCCGGCGCTCTGGCTCTCGGACGGCTGGGCCGCGGTGCAGAACGAGGGCTGGCAGGCGCCCGGGCACTGGCAGGAAAATGACGGCGCATGGTCGCTGCTGACGCTCGGGGGCCTCAAGCCGGTCGATCCGGCCGCGCCCGTGATGCATGTCAGCTATTACGAGGCGGATTCTTTCGCGCGCTGGGCCGGCAAGCATTTGCCGACCGAGCAGGAGTGGGAAGTGGCGGCGCGCGGTGGCCATCTCGCCGATGCTTACGGCATCGTGTGGCAATGGACGCGTAGCTCATATTCGCCGTATCCGGGCTTTGTCGCCTGCGACGGCGCGCTCGGGGAATACAACGGCAAATTCATGATCAATCAGATGGTGCTGCGCGGCTCCTCGCTGGCGACGCCCGCGGGCCACTCACGCGTCACTTACCGCAACTTTTTCTATCCGCCGGCGCGCTGGCAGTTCACAGGCTTGCGCCTTGCCGATTATGCCGAACGTTTTTCTTTGACCTAACGCTAAAGGAAAAAAGCCATGGCCGCCCTCGCTCGTACTGCATTGCGCTATTCAGCACGTCACGAGGCGGCAGCCTCCGAGACATTTGCCGAGCACGTCATCCACGGCCTCGGCGACAGCCCGAAATGGCTCTCGGCAAAATATTTTTACGACAGCACCGGCTCGGATTTGTTCGAGCAGATCACGGCACTGCCGGAGTATTACCCGACGCGCACCGAACTGGGCATTCTGGAAAAGAACGCGTGCGCGATATCGGCCTACATTCCACTTGCCGCCGCGCTGGTCGAATTCGGCACCGGCTCGACCCGCAAGGCACGCATTCTGTTCAACGCGGCGCCGCAGATTTCCGCCTACGTGCCCGTCGATATTTCGGCGGAATTTTTGGCGCGAGAAGCCGCGGCGCTGCGGCGCGATGTCTCGAGCATCGCGATCCTGCCCGTCGCGGCGGACTTTACCCGCGATTTCGATCTGCCGCCGCAAATCCGCGCGCGTCCGCGCGTCGGGTTCTTCCCGGGTTCCACCATCGGGAATTTCGAGCCGGAGGATGCGGCCGAATTTCTGCGGCAGGCCGCGCGCATCCTCGGGCATGGCTCGACCATGATCATCGGCATCGACCTGATCAAGGACGAGGCCGTGCTGAACGCCGCCTATGACGATGCCGCCGGCGTCACGGCGAAATTCGATCTCAACATCCTCACGCGCATGAACCGCGAACTCGGCGGCAACTTCGACATGTCGGCGTTCCGGCATCGCGCGTTCTATAATACCGAAGGTCACCGCATCGAGATGCATCTCGAGAGCCTGAAAGACCAGATCGTCGCGGTCGCGGGGCGCACGTTCGACTTCGCGAAAGGCGAAACGATTCACACTGAAAATTCCTACAAATACACCGTGGAGTCGTTCCGCGCGCTGGCTCAATCCGCCGGCTGGCGGCCGGTGGCGACATGGACGGACGCGGACGCATTGTTCTCGATCCATGCGCTGAAGCTGTAGTGTCCTTGCGTATCACTCACTCCGGCCTCATCCTCGCCGTGAGGGCCGGTTAAGAATATGCCGATCTGCGAAATCGATCCCTGGCGGATGCAGTATTTCGAGCACGTCGCCTGTCCGGCCGAGGTGCTCATCTCCACCGAGGATTCGGACTCCTGGACCTGGTATCCACGCCATCGCTGGGTCTACGACAAAGTCGCAGTCGCACTGTCGCAAGGGCTCACGGCCGCGCCGCACGGCGTTGAGCCGCCCGGCTTTCCGGTGTTTTCCAAGCCAATCACCAACCTCAAAGGCATGGGTGTCGGCAGCCGCGTGCTGCGCTCGCCGGCCGACTACATCGCGCATTACGCGCCCGGCCACATGTGGATGACGCTGCTTGACGGGCGGCACGTGTCGTCGGACGTGGCGGTGGTCGACGGCCGCGCTACGTGGTGGCGGCATGCGACCGGCAAGCCCGGCCCCGAAGGGACGTTCGAGCACTGGACCATCCACGCCGACGCTGACGCCGGGATCGAGGCGCGCGCCGGCGACTGGATCGCGCAAAATCTTGCCGGCTACACCGGCATGATCAATCTCGAGACCATCGGCGGACGGATTATTGAGGTTCACCTGCGCTTCGCCGACCAGTGGCCCGACCTTTACGGCGCCGGCTGGGTCGAGGCGCTGGTGCGGCTCTATCGGCATGGCGGCTGGGACTACGCCGACGCGGATCGCCGCGACGGCTACAGCGTGGTGCTGTTCGGCCCCCACGGTCCGCACTACGGCCATCCATCGCAGGCGCTGATCGACGAGGTTCGCGCGATGCCCTCAGTCTCCAGTGTGCAGATCACGTTCCACGCCGACAAGGCGCCCGATCAGCACGCCATGCCGCCCGGCGGCTTTCGCCTTGCGATTGTGAACTGCTTTGATCTTTCGGTAGGCGAAAGCGCGCGCGAGCGGTTGCAGGCATTTTTTCTCAAATCGTGAGTGGGCAGAGTTGGGCCGCACCCGCCGTCATGCCCGGCCACCGGGTCCGGCTTCGCCGGCCCGAATGCAAGCTTGTGCCGGGCATCCGCGTCTTATAATCCCGCAGTAACAAAGGCGTGGATGGCCGGAACAAGTCCGGCCATGACGGAACCAGAGGAAGCCCGATGCTGACCAGCCGCGACCGCATTCTCACGACCCATGTCGGCAGCCTGCCGCGCAACGACGTCATCACCGATCTGCTGATCCGGCGCGAGGCGGGCGAGAAGATCGATCCGAAAAAGATGGCGGATGAACTCGACCGCGCGGTCGCCGAGGTCGTGGCGAAGCAGGTCGAGTCCGGCATCGACATCGGCAATGACGGCGAGCAGCAGCGCGTCGCGTTCCAGACCTACATGGCGGCGCGCATGTCCGGCTATGGCGGCGAGTCCAAGCGCCGCGTCGGCAGGGATTTCGTCGAGCATCCCGACCTGGTCGCAACCTTCGTGCGCCGCTTCGTGCATCGCGCGAAGATTTCCAATGCCCCGCAGGCGATCGCGGCGGTCAAATACACCGACATGGGTCCGATCAAAGATGAGATCGCGCGTTTCAAGAAACAGGCCGGCAGCAAATTCGCCGAAACCTTCATGACCGCGCCGTCGCCCGGCATCGTGGCGACCACGCTGATGAATGCGCATTACGACTCGCACGAGGCCTACGTGAACGCGCTCGCGACCGAGCTGCGCAAGGAATATATGGCGATCCACGAAGCCGGTATCCTGCTGCAGGTCGATGCGCCGGACCTTGCCATGGAACGGGTGATGAATTTCCAGGATGAGACCGATGAGGGTTTCGTGAAGATCTGCGAAATGCATCTCGCGGCGATCAACAAGGCCTGCGAAGGCATCCCGCGCGACCGCTGGCGGCTGCACATCTGCTGGGGCAACTGGGAAGGCCCGCACGTCTACGACATCGCGCTATGGAAGGTGCTGCCGGTTTTCTATCAGGCCAAAGCCGGCGCGCTGTCGATCGAGTTCGCAAATCCGCGCCACCAGCACGAATACGCGGCGTTCCGGCAACACCCGTTCCCGAAAGACATGATCCTGATCCCGGGCGTGATCGAGTCGACCAGCAATTTTGTCGAGCACCCGGAAGTGGTCGCGGGCCGTATCGAGCAGGCGGTGGCGGCGGTCGGCGACCGCGAGCGGGTGATCGCCTCGACCGATTGCGGCTTCGGGACCTTTGCGGGGCGCGAATGGGTCGCCGCCAGCATCGTCTGGCCGAAGCTCAAAACCATGCGCGAAGGCGCCGACCTTGCGTCGCAGCGGCTATGGGGAAAGAAGGTGGCATAGTTTGCCGCCACGGACACGGCTATAGTCGGACCGACCACCCCCCGCGCGAACGCATTAAGGGAGAGCCCCATGGACGATACCGTCCGCAAGATTACCGCCGAAGACGTCAATCCCCGTTACAACTGGGGCCGTGCGCTGCCGGCGTTCGGCACCATGGGGGTCGATTTCGAGGAGCGGGTCGACTATCGCCGCCTGCACAACTATCGGCTGGCGCGCGCCAGGCAGGCGCTCGACAAGTCCGATCTCGGCGCGCTGCTGGTGATGGACGTCAACAACATCCGCTACCTCACCTCGACCAAGATCGGCGAGTGGGAGCGCGACAAGATCTGCCGCTGGGCTCTGCTTACGCGCTCCAGCCCCGATCCGATCCTGTGGGACTTCGGCTCGGCCGCGGTGCATCACAAGCTCTATGCGCCCTGGCTCCGCCAAGAGAACTGCAGGGCCGGCCTGCTCGGCCTGCGCGGCACGGTCTCGCCCTCCTTCGGCCTGATGGCGAAGCACGCCGGCGAGATCGCCTCGATCATTCGCGAGGCCGGCGTCATCGACATGGCGGTCGGCATCGACATCATCGAGCCGCCAATGATGTTCGAGCTGCAGAAAGCCGGCCTCAAGATCGCGGACGGCCAGCAGGTGATGCTGGAGGCGCGCGAGATCAAGTCGGCCGATGAGATCGCGTTGCTCAACCGCGCCGCCGCGATGGTCGATGGCGCCTATCATCTGGTCTACGAGCAGCTCAAGCCGGGCGTGCGCGAGAACGACATCGTCGCCAACGTGAACCAGTTTCTCTATCAGCACGGCTCCGACGACGTCGAGGCGATCAATGCCATTTCGGGCGAGCGCTGCAATCCGCATCCGCACAATTTCACCGACCGCATGCTGCGCCCGGGCGATCAGGCGTTCTTCGATATCCTCCAGTCGTTCATGGGCTACCGCACCTGCTATTATCGCACCTTCAACGTCGGCCGTGCGACGCCCGGGCAGCATGACGCCTACAAGAAAGCGCGCAACTGGCTCGACAAGGCGATCGAGCTGATCAAGCCGGGCGTGTCGACCGACAAGGTCGCCAGCGTCTGGCCGAAAGCGGAGGAGTTCGGGTTCCCGGACGAGACCAGCGCGTTCGGCCTGCAGTTCGGCCATGGCATCGGCTGCGCCATCCATGAGCGGCCGATCATCTCGCGCGTGATCTCGATGGATCATCCGACCGAGATCAAGGAAGGCATGGTGTTCGCGCTGGAAACCTATTGCCCGGCCAAGGATGGTTATTCGGCCGCGCGCATCGAGGAAGAGGTGGTGGTCACCGACAAGGGTTGCCGCGTGATCACATTATTCCCGGCCGAGGAACTGCCGGTCGCCAATCGGTATTGACCCGGATACCACGGCCGGAACGGACCGGCCGTGGACATCTGGAGCAAGGTCATGATCCGTAAACTCGCGTCCGGGCAGTACCGCCTCTATTCACGCAAGAAGAATCCAAAAACCGGCAAGCGGCGCAATCTCGGCACATTCGGCTCGCGCGCCGCGGCCGAAAAACACGAGCGTGCGGTGCAATATTTCAAGCGCGCGGGCTGATCATGCTAGGGGCCGCCGTGAGCGGGCTTTCTGATCAGCGCCAGCAGCACGGGGCGAGCAGGAAAAAACTCTGCGAGAGTCCGGCGAACCAGTAGTCCAGCGCCACCGACATGATCGCGCAAACAAACAGGATCGGAAAGCGCAGCGCATGCAGCAGCGGGATCGTGCGCCAGGCGACCGGTTCGCGGTTGCGCATGCGCGCATCGATGCGGCGGCCGAGCGCCAGATCAGCCAACCGGTCGCCAGCAGGCCGTAAAAGAACGGCAGGATCGCGAGGGTGCCGAGTTGCGACTTGAATCCGGGGGTGGGATTTTGTGCGCCGACATATTCGATCGCAAGATTGAACGCGAACAGGATAGCCCAACCGACGATTGGAAACACCGTGTCATGGGTCGCGGGATCGTGCGCGCCGCTTCCGTCGATCCGCCGTCCCTCCAGAACGATGCCGATGATCCCGCCGACGATGGCGAGGAAGATGAAAAGCGTGAGCGCGATAAAGGTGAGCGACGGCATCATGCGGCCCCGAGTCGTTATCGGCCGGAGAATGAGCCAAGATTAGCCCTTGTTCCGGCTGTCGTCCTCGTAGCCGGACGTCAGTGTGCAACCCGCGGATTGTGCTATGAGGACGCGGGGTCGGCTCTGGTCTGGGCC
>JBBWZU010000285.1:0-5624 GCA_039649225.1 Hyphomicrobiales bacterium
CGAGCCCGAGGTCGTCGGTGTTCGGACGCCGGCCGGCCGCGAACAACAGATGCGAGCCGATCACGCGCGGCGCGCCCTCCTGGCAATCGACATTTACCGCAATGCCATCGGCATCCTTCTCGACTGCGAGACACATGGCATTGAGCCGCAACGCGATGCCTTCGGCCTCGAGAAAATCGGCAATCTCCATCGAGACGTCTTCGTCCTCGCGGGCGACCAGACGCGGCGCCATCTCGATCACGGTTACTTTCGCACCGAAGCGGCGGAATATCTGCGCGAACTCCAGCCCGATATAGCTGCCGCCGATGATGATCAGATGGTCAGGCAGGAAATCCACCTCCATCATGGTCGCGTTGGTGAGATACGGCACCTGGTCGATGCCGCCCGCATTCGGCAGGCTCGCGCGTCCGCCGACATTGATGAAGATCTGCGGCGCCTCCAACACTGTTTCGCCGACTTTCACGGCGTTCGGCGCCACGAACCGCCCGTGGCCCTGAAACACCGTGCAACCGTCCAGGCTTTTGAGCGAGCGTTCGACGCCGTTGCGCGAGGCCGCGACCACCGCGTCCTTGCGCGCCTTCACGGCCTTCATGTCGACGCCGATCGGCCCGCCGATGGTCACACCGTAGTCCGCGTGGCGCCGTGCGGTGTGCGCCGCGTAGGCACAGGCGACCAGCGTCTTGGTCGGCGTGCAACCGGTGTTGACGCAGGTCCCACCGAAATCCTTGCGCTCGATGATCGCCACCTTGCGCCCCTCCGCGACGAAACGGCGCGCGAGCGAGGGCCCGGCCTGACCGGTGCCGATGACGATGGCGTCAAACTGAGGCATTTCGGAAATCCTTCAGCCGGCGTGGCTTGCCCGCCAGAGCGCCGGTGCGACACCTTGTTCCTCAGGCGCGTCGCCGTCGAATAACATTCCGTTCAATTCTCAGCTGGCTTCAGGTAACGTCCATGCGAGCGGGCGAAGAACCGGACCAGGGAGAGAAATCATGCGCGGATTTTGGATGGCGGCCGGGCTGGCCGTCGGGTTTGCGGTTGCGTTCCCGGGCGCCCAGGCACAGAAGCCAGAGACCACCAAAGTGCGCCTCGCGGTCGGCGGCAAGTCGTCGCTCTATTACCTTCCGCTTACCGTCACGGAACGCCTCGGTTACTTCAAGGAGGCCGGGCTTGACGTGGAAATTTCCGACTTTGCCGGCGGCGCAAAGTCGCTGCAGGCGCTGATCGGCGGCAGCGCCGACGTGGTGACCGGCTCGTTCGACCACACCATACAGATGCAGGCGAAAAACCAGTCGATCACGGCGCTGGTGCAGCTTGGCCGTTTCCCCGGCTTCGCGCTCGCGCTACGCAAGGAGAAGGCCGCCAATTACACCGGCCCGAAGGATCTCAAGGGCATGAAGATCGGCGTCACGGCGCCGGGCTCGAGCACGCATTTCATGGTGCTCTACATGATGACGCAGGCCGGGCTGAAGCCGGAGGATGCCTCGTTCATCGGCACCGGCTCGGGCGGCACGGTGGTCGCGGCCGTGCAGCATGGTGAGGTCGACGGCATCTCGAATGCCGATCCGATGGTCACCAAGCTCGATCGCGACGGCCTCATCAAGATCGTGGCGGATACCCGCACGCTGGAGGGAACCACCAAGGTCTATGGCGGGCCCTATCCGGCCGGCGTCCTCTATGCGCCCACGGCCTTCGTCGAGAAGAATCCCAACACCGTGCAGGCGCTGGTCAATGCTTTCGTGCGCGGATTGAAATGGGTCAAGACGCATAACGCCGAAGAGATCGCCAAGATGATGCCGGAGGAATACGCGCTCGGCGACAAGACCGTGTTCGTGCAGGCGATCGCCGCGAACCACGATGCCTATTCGCCCGACGGCCGTTTTACCAAGGAAGCCGCCGAGACCGCCTATAAGGTGCTCAAGGCGTTCGATACCAGCGTTGCGGGTGCGAAGATCAATCTCGACAAGACGTATACCGATACGTTCGTCGCGAAGGCGAATGCCGGGAATTGAATAATATCCCGACGCCCCGTGTCCCGTACGCGGCGCGGCATGTAATGCTGCGACGCATACCCGAGACACAGGAAGAAGCTCTTGATGACAAGCTTGAAGAACACCGCCCCGATCCGCCTCTGCGTCATGCAGGGCGACGGCATCGGGCCCGAGATTACGACGGCAACACTCGGGGTACTGCGCGCGGCCGCCAAACTCTGGCACATCAAGTTCGCGTTCGAGGAGGTCGATGTCGGGTTGAAGCCTTTGGCTTCACTGGGCACGACATTTCCGGAAAGCGCGTTCCAGGCCGCGAAGGCCGCAGACGGCGCCATCCTCGGCCCGGTGTCGCACAACGACTATCCGCCGGCCGACAAAGGCGGCATCAACCCGTCGGGCGCGCTGCGCAAGCGGCTCGACTTGTTTGCCAATATCCGGCCCGCGAAGACGCGCGAGGGTTTTCCGGCGCGCTGCGGCAAGCCGGTCGACCTCGTCGTGGTGCGCGAGAACACCGAGGGCTTCTATGCCGACCGCAACATGTTCGCAGGCGCCGGCGAGTTCATGCCGACGGCCGACCTCGCGCTCGCGGTACGCAAGGTTTCGCGCGAAGGCTCGATGCGCATCGCCGAAGCCGGATTTCGGCTCGCGACGCAGCGGCGTCGGCATGTCACGGTGGTGCACAAGGCGAATGTGCTGCGCGTGTCCGATGGGTTGTTTCTCGAATGCACCCGCGCGGTCGCGGCGCGCTATCCACAAGTCAAATACGACGAGAAGATCATCGACGCGATGGCGGCGCTGCTGGTGCGTGACGCGAGCGTGTTCGACGTGATCTGCACCACCAATATGTTCGGCGATATTCTCTCCGACGAGGCCGCCGAGATTTCCGGCAGCATTGGTCTCGCCGAGTCCATCAATTCCGGCACCGATCACGCGATGGCGCAGGCGCAACATGGCTCGGCACCCGACATTGCCGGTCAGGACAGAGCCAATCCGAGTTCACTGATCGGCTCGGCCGCGATGCTACTCGCTTGGCTCGGCGAGCGGCGCGACGACGAGCGGCTCGTGAAAGCATCGGTCGGGATCGAATGCGCGCTCGATGCCGTGATCGCGGTGCCGGAGTGGCGCACCGGCGACATGGGCGGGCCGCTGGGGACGAAGGCGTTTGGCGAGAAGGTGGCTGGGGCGTTGAAGAGCTGACCCAAACTCTGCTCATGCCCGATCCGAAGAACTAGCCAGCCGGCACGGCCCAGGGCCTCTCGGCCTTGTCCTTCGCGGCGAATGCGTCGATCTGGCTCTTGTACTGCTTGGTCAGATCGAGATCGTCCCAGCCATTGAGCAGCCGCATGCGGCGCGCCGGATCGATGGTGAACGGCACGACGTAATTGCCGGATTTGATCGTCTGTTCCTCAAGATCGACCTCGGCTTTGCCGGTCTGCTCCACGGCGGAGAGCAGCTTTTCGATGTCTTCCTCCGACACGATTGCCGCCACCAGGCCGTTGTTCACCGCATTGCCGGCGAAGATGTCGCCGAAGCTGGTCGCCGCCACGCAGCGGATGCCGTAGTCGACCAGCGCATAGACTGCCGCCTCGCGCGAGGATCCGACGCCGAAATTCTTGCGCCCGATCAGCACACTCGCGCCCTTGCGCGCCGGATCGTTGAGCGGAAAATCCGGGCGCGGCTTGCCGTCCGCATCAAACCGCAGATCGCGGAATAGCGCATCGCCGAGCCCCTCCGCTCGCGCGACTTTGAGAAAGCGCGCCGGAATGACTTGATCCGTGTCCACATTGTCGCGCCGCAGCGCGACAGCGGTGCCGTCCAGCCTGGTGAACGGCTGCATCTTGAACGATTGCATCACGCCCTCTCCTGCAATAACGGCCGCACGTCGGCGAGATGGCCATTCACGGCCGCCGCCGCGACCATCGCGGGCGACATCAGATGCGTGCGGGCGCCCGGCCCCTGCCGGCCGCGGAAATTGCGATTGGTCGTGGAGGCGCAGCGCTCGCCCGGCGGCACGATGTCGCCATTGATGCCAAGACACATGGAGCAACCGCTCTCGCCCCAAGTGAGCCCCGCCGCCGTGAACACCTTGTCGAGGCCTTCCTGCTCGGCCTGATGCTTCACCATCGTGGAGCCGGCCGATACGAGGCCCGGCACCTTCGCCTTGCGGCCTGCAAGCACCGCGGCCGCCGCGCGTAGATCCTCGATGCGCGCATTGGTGCATGAGCCGATGAACACGCGGTCGATGCGAATATCAGTCAGCTTCTGGCGCGCATTCAGTCCCATGTAGTCGAGCGCGCCCTGCATCTGCTGCGCGCGCGCCGGATCGTCCATCTGCGCCGGATCCGGCACCGCGCCATCGATCGGCAGCGCGTCCTCGGGGCTGGTACCCCATGTCACCACCGGCGCGATCCCGCTCGCGTCGAGCGAGACTTCGGTGTCGAACGCCGCATCGGGATCGCTCGGCAGTTGCTGCCAGATCTGCACGGCACGATCGAAATCCGCGCCCTTCGGCGCAAATGGCTTGCCTCTTACGTAAGCGAATGTGGTTTCGTCCGGCGCCACCATGCCGGTACGCGCGCCGGCCTCAATGGCAAGATTGCAAAGCGTCAAGCGCCCTTCCATCGAGAGCGCGCGGATCGCGCGGCCAGCGAATTCGATCGCATAGCCCTGCCCGCCATTGGTGCCGATCTTGGCAATAATCGAGAGCGCGATGTCCTTGGCACCGATACCGGGCGCGGTCTTGCCGTCGACCGTGATGCGCATGCGTCTCGGCTTCTTCTGCCACAACGTCTGCGTCAGCATCACGTGGGAGACTTCCGACGCCCCGATGCCGATCGCAATCGCCCCGAGGGCGCCATGCGTCGCCGTATGGCTGTCGCCGCACACGATCAGCAGGCCGGGCATGGTCAGCCCCTGCTCCGGCCCGACCACATGCACGATGCCCTGGCGCGGGTCGTTCATGCCCATCAGCATGATGCCGTGCTTCTTGGTGTTGTCGACGAGCTGTTCGACCATGTGCCGGAGCGTGGGGTCGTTGAACACGCGCCCGTGCGAGGTCGGCACGTAGTGATCGGCGATGCCGAAGGTCAGATCCGGTCGCGCAACTTTTTCGCCGCGCGCCTCGACCTTGTCGAAGCCCTGGAACGAACCTTCATGGATGTAGTGCCGGTCGATCCACAACAGCGAGTTGCCGTTCTCGGCTTTCAGGATTTCGTGCTGCGCCCAGATCTTGTCGAACAGCGTAAGCTGCGTCATGCGGATTTCCACCTTAACTCTATTCTTGTTCGCATTTACCCTCCTCGGCGCGGCGGCGTAAAGGGCGCTAACCGTATAGGTGCTCAGCGGTTGATTGCAGGTTCCCGGCCGCGCAGTATCCGTGTCCCGGGCGCAGCGCAGCATGAATTGATGCGCTGCGGACACGAGCGTCGAGTTGCGGGCGTATGCGTAGATGAAGGCGATCATTGTCGGCGCAGGAGTGGGCGGGCTGACGACCGCGCTGATGCTGCATGCCCGCGGCATCGACTGCGAGGTCTACGAGCAGGCCGACGGCATCCGCGAGCTCGGCGTCGGCATCAATACGCTGCCGCATGCCATCAAGGAGCTCAAGGAGCTTGGGCTGCTGGAGCGGCTCGACGC
>JBBWZU010000688.1:0-5277 GCA_039649225.1 Hyphomicrobiales bacterium
GCACTCGCGCGGCGCCACCTGAAGCCCTCGCAGGAGGCGTATATCCGCGCTTATGAACGGCGCTTCGGCGAGGCTGGGGCGTAGGCGGCCACGCGCCCTGTGGAGTGACGCCACGCGTGGTCGCAAAGGGCTCCTATACTGCGCCAAATTGTTTTTGATACTGGAACGGCCTTGCATCCGGAAATGCCGTGGCGGCGCGAGCTTCTATTTGCGGGTCGTGTCCAAATTTGAGTGAGCGGGCACCTTCGCCACGACAAGATTGACCAGGACCGCACAAATCACATTGGCCGCGAAGGCGATCAGGCCGACGTAAACCGTGATGGTCGTTTCGCCGAACGTTACGGCATGGAGCGGCTTGAGCCCATCAATCCACGCCAAATAGGTCCCGCCGAAGAAACCAACGGCCCAGCCTGCAAGCAGCGCTGGCGCAGTAAACCACCTTGTGAAGAGACCAAAGATCAAGGCTGGAAGCGTCTGCAGGATCCACAATCCCCCGAGCAACTGAAGATCGAGTGCGAACTGCGTCGGCAGATAGAGAATGACGAGAAGGGCGCCGATCTTGACGACCAGCGAAGTGATCTTCGCGACGCTTGCTTCACCCGCGTCGGTGATCTGCGGATTGATATAGGCCTTCCAGAAGTTGCGGGTGAACAAGTTGGCGGCGCCGATGCTCATGACAGCCGCCGGCACCAGCGCGCCGATCGCGATCGCGGCGAATGCGAATCCGGCGAACCAGCTCGGGAAAAGCGTCTGGAACAGCGCTGGTACGACGTCGTTATTGCTCGCGAGCTTTAGGTGCGCGGCATGACCCATGTATCCGAGCAGTGCCAGAAGACCCAGCATCAGCGTGTACGCCGGAAGCAGGACCGCGTTTTTTCGGATGGTGTTGGCGCTGCGGCTCGCGAAGATGCCGGTCAGCGTGTGCGGATACATGAAGGCCGCCAGAGCCGAGCCCAGCGCCAAGGTCGCATAGGCGACGTACTGGTTGGGCGCCAGCAGGATGCCGCCGGAGCCCTTCGCCTTGAACGCCTGATCGGCAGCGTCGAACACCGCCGCGTAGCCGCCAAGCTTGTTGGGGATGAGCGCGATGGCGGCAATCACCGCAATATAGATCATTGCATCCTTGACGAATGCGATCAGTGCCGGTGCACGCAGGCCCGACGAATAGGTGTAGAGAGCGAGGATGACGAAGGCTGCGATGAGCGGGAGTTCGCCCGCGAGGCCGAGTGCCTTGATCGCAGCTGCCATCCCGATCAGCTGCAGGGCGATGTACGGCATAGTGGCGAGGACACCGGTTACTGCCACCGCTGACTCAAGGGCGCGCGAACCGTACCAACCGTGAACCACGTCCGCGGCGGTGACGTGGCCCTGATCTTTTGCGCGCTGCCAGAGCCTCGGCATCACGGCGAAGACGAACGGGTAGACGATGATCGTGTAGGGCAGAGCGAAGAAACCGTAGGCGCCGACCGAGTAGACCAGCGCCGGAACGGCAATCACCGTATATGCGGTATAGAAATCGCCGCCCACCAGGAACCAAGTAATCCAAGTCCCGAACTGCCGGCCGCCGAGACCCCATTCGTCGAGATGGGCGAGCGTCTTCGGCCGGCGCCAGCGCGCTGCCACGAACCCCATGACCGTGACGAGAGCAAAGAAAAACAGGAAGACCGCGAGCGCGGTCTGATCGATGTCAGTCCTCATGGGAGTATGTCCGGTAGGCAATCCAAGTCAGAAACGCAGTCACCGGCACCCAGGCAAGCTGGTACCAGTAGAAAAAGGGAAAGCCGAACAGCACGGGGTCATGGAAATTGTAGAACGGAACCCACAGCAGTCCGACGAACGGCAGGAGAAGGAGCCAGAGATGATGTCGCGTCATAGCACCAGGCCTCTTGGAATCCTGGAAACCGAAGATGAGCACCCGTCTTATTTGTGGCCACTTGGTCCGGTTTCCAAGATGCCTCGGTCCGCCTCGACCCGAGGACGACAGTCACGGCGCCGGATAAGCGGCCTCCTGGACGTGCAGCTCACACCGGGTATGACGTTCGAAAGGAGTTCGCGGATGGCACAATGAACGGCCGCAAAGCGCCGCTTACGTTACCGCCGGGCGATCCAACCGCGCTGCACCGCCAAAACGTGTCCGGGGCCGTGCGCAGCCGCGAACAGAAGGCCTGCAACGAAGGTAAAGTGATCGACGAAGAATCCGACCTCGGTCTGATTTTCGGTCCAATGCGAGGGCCCGTGGAACGCAAAACCGAGGAACAGCACATAGGCGGCGGCCAGAAGCGCGGTTTCGGAAAAATACGCCCCGGTCAGGAAGCCCGTGATGAGAGCAAGCTCCAGCAATGCGGCGAGCCAGGCCAGAAGCTGGGGCAGGGGGAAACCCGCCGATGCGATGTAGGTGGCGGTTGCGCTGATATCCATCAGCTTGAAGCTCACCGCCATGATGAATACCAAGGCAAAGATCAGACGCGCTGCGAGGATCGCCGCCGTTGTCCATCGGGGCTGGTCTACTGCTGTTGTCATGGTTCTCTCCTGACGTGTTTGCTGACGGGCACGCCCCAAGGACGCGGGCGGAATGCCAATCCCGACATCAGTCTCAAGATATTTTGAGTCCGTGGAGCTCCGCGCCGGGATGAAGCGGCCTGCCCGGCATGGGACAAGGGCGTCGCCGGCCGGGACTTCCCTGCGGTCGTAGCGTCGCGAAATCCGCCTCACGCCTTCACTTTCGCCTCGACGCCCAGGATTCCCGACGGCTTCACCATTAGCACGACGATCAGGAGGATGAAGGCGTAAATATCCTTGTAGGTGCCGGAGACGTATCCGGCTCCGAGGCTCTCGACCACGCCGACCAACAGGCCGCCGAGAACCGCGCCCGGCAGGCTGCCGAAACCCCCGACAACGGCCGCCGCGAACGCTTTGATCAAAATACCAATTCCCATCTGCACTTGAACGTAGTTGATCGGTGCGATCAGCACGCCGGCCGCCGCACCGAGCGCGCAGCCGATGCCGAAAATCATCGAGATCATGCGGGGAACGTTGACGCCGCTTAAATATGCGATGTCTTTGTTGTGCGCGACCGCGCGGATTGCGAGGCCGATCATCGTTTTCTTGAGCACCAGATTGAGCGCGAACATCAGCAATAACGCTGTGACGATGATCCAGACATAGGACATCGGCAGCGTGAGATTGCCGATCTCGATCGGTCGCGCGAAGGGAACCGGGAACGGCAGCGGCTTCGGGCCCCAGATCAGGAAGGCGACGTTCTGCAATACGATCGACATGCCGAAACCGACGATAACCATGCCCATGCCGGCGACGGTATAACCGCCGCCTGCACTGGTTAGCCGCCGGTAGAACAACCGCTCGATCAGCACGCCGACGAACCCGGTCAAGACCACCGCCAGCAGAAGCGTCGGCACGTAGGGAAGGCCAATTTTCTGGAACAGCGTCAGTCCGATGAAGGCACCGATCATGTAGATCTCGCCATGGGCGAAATGAACGATGTCGAGTCCGGAATAGATCAGGGAAATCCCGAGCGCCACGAGGCCGTAGATCATTCCGACCGAGAGGCCGATGATGACGAGGTCGATAAAGAAGTCCACGAGAGATCACCCCTTATTGGACCGTTCGCATTCTCAGAGCTGAGCCTCGCGATTGGCGACCGTGCCGCCGAGATAGGAAAGGCGGACATTGTCGTCGTGGATCATCTTGTCCGCCGGCCCCTCGATGTGGATGACCCCGTCCTTGATGACGTAGCCGTATGCGGCGAGCAGCAGCGCCATGCGCACATTCTGCTCGACCATCAACACGGTCATGCCGTCTTGTGTGATGCGATGAATGATGCGGAAGATGTCCATGACGATCTGCGGGGCGAGCGCCGCGCTCGGTTCGTCCAGCATGATCATCTTCGGCGAGGACATCAGGCCGCGCCCGATGCAGACCATCTGCAACTGGCCGCCCGACAGCGTGCCCGAAAGCTGCCGGCGCTTGTCTTTCAGGATCGGGAAGTACGTGTAGACGCGTTCGAGCGCGCGCGCCGTCTTGGCGCGATCATGCAAAACGTAGGCGCCGAGCCGGAGATTTTCCTCGACCGTCATGCCGGGGAACGCCTCCTTGCCCTGTGTCACCTGCACGAGGCCGCGCCGCACGATCGCGTCGGGCCTCAAGCCGTCGATCCGCCCGCCGTCGAAGGTGATCGATCCGCTCCACGGCTTGAGCAGGCCGGACGTCGCCTTGAGCAGCGTCGACTTTCCGGTACCGTTGCCGCCGAGAAGCGCGGCGATCTGGCCGCGGTCGACCCTGAGACTGGCGCCATTCAGGATCTGCACGCTGCCGTAGCCGCCGACGAGGTCCCGGATCTCGAGCATGGGTTCGCCGGACATCACACCGACCTCAGATAGGCGCGCACTTCGTCATCCCGCATTTCCTTGCCGAGGTAGGCCTCGATGACGCGGTGGTTGTCCTTGATCTCGGCGGGCGTGCCCTCCGCGATCTTCTCGCCGTGCTCAAGCACCGTAATCGTCTGGCACGTATCCATCACCAGCTTCAGAATATGCTCGATGATGATGATGGTCAGGCCGAAACGCTTCTGCAGCGCCAGGACGGTGTCGAGCAGAATGTCGACATTGGTGGGCGACAGTCCGGCGCCCGGTTCGTCGAGCATCAGGAGTTTTGGCTTGGCCGCCATGGCGCGGCCGAGCGCCAGCAGACGGCGTTGCCCCCCGGACAGCTCGCCGGCAGGCATCTCGGCGTAGTCGGCAAGCCCTATGAAGGAGAGCAACTCCATCATTTCGGCGCGGATGCGACGCTCCTCGCGCCAGACCGCGCGCGACCCGATCACGGCCGATGGTGTTCCATAGCGGATCATCGCGTGGTGCCCGACCAGCATGTTTTCGATCACGCTCATGCCTTGAAAAATGCGCAGCATCTGGAACGTGCGGGCGATGCCGAGCCGTGCGATCTGGTGCGATTCCTTGCCCGTGATGTCCTGACCGTCGAACACGATGCTGGCGCCGGCTTGCGGCTTGTAGACACCCGAGATCAGGTTGAAGAGCGTGCTCTTGCCCGAGCCGTTCGGCCCGATAATGCCGCGCACTTCGCCTCGGCTCACGGCAAGATCGACGCTGGAAACCGCGGCGAATCCGCCGAACCGCTTGGTCAGGTTTTTGACCTCAAGCAGCATTGGGGTCGGCTCTCGGTGTCTGTTTTGCCGCGCGGATCACCTTGAAGCGCCGCCGCATCAGGAAGTCGTCAATGATGCCGCCGATGCCGCGTGGCATG
>JBBWZU010000732.1:0-11950 GCA_039649225.1 Hyphomicrobiales bacterium
CGCTCGGGCCGGGCCGTTTCCTGGTCGAGACGCATTTCGTGAACGACGGCCACTACGGCTACGGCGTGCTCGACGTCCGCAATGGCGAAGGCGTGATCACGGGTTTCGGCTGCAAGGTCATCGATCAGGCCGCGTTCCGCCGGCAAGGCGGAAAGATCGTGAAGGACGTCTGCGAGCTCGACGGCGCGCCGAATCCGCTTGCCATTGTTCGCAAGCTCGCCGCCAAGCCGGCGGGCCCGCAGATGCGTTACGTGCCGGTGCAGAAATAGCCGCGCGCTTAGCTCGTCATCCAAACCAAAGGGGCATCACGCGAACCCGCGTGATGCCCCGTTTTCTTTTCCATCCAGGCCGAACCAATCGTCCTAGCTTCGCAAACTAGGATCTAGTTCACGCCCTTGGCGACGACCGGTGCGGTCTCCTTGCTCTCCTTGTCGAGCACGGCACGCACGTGGCGCATGACGTGATCGGCGACGATCGCATGCGCTTCGGCGGTCGGGTGGTAGGCGCCCGAGGTGAGCGCCGCAAAGGCCGGCTGCAGGATGTCGAACGGTGAGATGCCCTCGCGATGCGTGTTCGCGGTGAGGAACGCGTCGTTCGGATTGTGGATCAGCCGCCAGCGATGCGCATAGGGCAGCGCGCCGGCCGGCGTATAGGGATCCCAGTCGTCGGTCGTCTTGGAGCGGCGCGGCATCTTCATCGAGGCTTGATCGATCAGCGCCCGGGTCGGATCACGCGCACAGATGCCACGCTTGGAAAAGTCCGCCACGTGGTCGGTGATGAAGCGGAAGCCGGTGCCCGCCCCGGTCGCAAGGCCGGCCGGGCAGTCGCGCCGGTTCTTGGTCGAGGCCATGCAGTCGAGCCGCTTCTGCAACTCGCCCGCCACTTCGGAAGCCTCGCTCAGCCGCGCTTTGTTGACCTTGAGCGAGGGATGCACGTCCATGCCGAGCGTCGGCTGCGCGCCGCAATAGCCGCCGACCTCGTCGAACTGGATCGGCTCATAGGCATTCTGCAAGACGCGCGACGGCTCGACGCCGAAGCCGTCCACCAGCGCGTCACGCACCGCCTTGATGCGCTTGTCGAGCTGGGTGAGATAGGCGTGCGCCACATCCGGCCCATAGCGGATTTCGCCGCCCGCGAGCGCCGCGATCGGCGCCAGATCGCGTGCATTTTCGATGGTCGCGTAGAGTGCGAGCGCACCGAAGCCGATATCGTTGCCGCCGATCGAGAGCAGCACCAGGTCAATCGGCCGCTTGCGGCTCGCCGGCGGGCACCACTGCTTTGCGACGGTCTGGGACGAGATGCCGGTGCTGCCGTATTTGTAGATCGGCAGCGTGTAGCTGGCGCTTTGGGTGCGGCTTTTGGCGCCGCCGCGGCAGATGAGATCCGCGATCTGGTCGAGCTGCGGCGGCACCTTGGCGCCGCCCTTCTCGCTCATGCGCTCGCGCGCATCGTGATCCATGAACAGGCCGGTGACGTCGGCGCCCGAGCACGCGACGCTGACCAGCGTGACGGCGCGGTGGCGATTCTCCAGCGTCATCGCGAGGCCGACGCGGAAGGGATAGCCATATTGCGAACGGTGGCAGTCGGCCGAGAGCCACTGCGCCCCGGCTCTGTCGAAGGCCGCCTGGAAGTCCGCCGAATTGGGGCGATAGATGAGGCCCTTGGCCTCGTCGTCCATGATGCGGCGGGGCAGGCTCTTGGCATCGAACGCGCTATCGGTCGAGGCAAGACCGAAGCTGTTGGCCTTCTTGGACGGCCCGTCCAGCCCACGCGATGCGAGCTGGTCGCGATCGATCATGGTCGGGTCGTAGACCATCTCGCGCGAAGGGCTGAACGACACCGGACGGTCCGGATTGCTTTCCCCGGACATGAACGAATCACCCATCGCGACCACGAACACGTCCTCGACGGCGATCGTCTCGTTCAGTTCGCGGCCATCGGGCAGCGTGATCTTCATGATGCCGCCGGATGCCTTGGCGGTCTGCGAATAGGGCACGCGCTTGATCGTGAAGGTGCTCTTGCAGGCCTGCTTTTTCGTCTCAGCGGCGGCGCCCGAGCGCGGCGTGAAGGCGAATGTGCACTCGCCCGCCGCCACTTCGGCCAAGCGCGCGGCGGAGAGCGTCACATCGACCGTATGCGCCTCGGGAAGCACATAGTCTTCCTTGGCGGTGCCCCAGGTGTACTGCCGGTCGCAGATGGCCTGATAGCGGAAGGGACGCGAATTGCGCTCGTAGCAGACCGAATCAAGCGTCTGCGCGGCCCAGCCGAGGCGCGAGCGCTCATAGCCGGCGCGCTTGGTGTCATTGCAGCGGCCGGGGCTCGACTTGTCGGTACAGTCGGGATCGTTCAGGCGTCGTTCGGTGCGCCACACGATATTGGCGGGCAGCGGCGTGTCGGCCTTGCCGCGCACCGCCTCGAACGCCTTCTCCTGCACGGCAAAAGAGGTTTGCTTCTTGAAGAAGCGGAACGGACTCTGTACCTCCCAGACGATGTCTGCGGCGAATGCAGTGACCGGAACTAACAAGGAAAAAGACAGAATCGTGGTGGCCGTCGCGAGCCGACGCATGAATTATTCTCCCGCACCATCCACCCAAGGCGGATCATAGCCGATTTTGCGGCGCGAGCGAGGCGGAAATTTATCGCGCATTAACTAGAACTTTCGCTAGGTTAATTTGCGCGTACCAAATTGTAATTACTGCACTATTGATCCTCGTCGGCTGCTGCATGCGAGGGCGAATGCAACTGCTGCGTTCAGGCAATGCCAGATAATCAACTTACTTTGATCGAAATGGTTTTTCCTGCTTGATTGCCGCGATGCCTGCGTCGCCCCCCGATGTCCCTGCCCTCGCCCGGCGCCTGCGTGCCGGAGATCGCGCGAGCCTCGCGCGCGCGATCACGCTGGTGGAAAGCAAGCGCGCCGATCATCAGCAGGCGGCGCATCGTCTGGTGCAGGAACTGCTGGCGGAAACCGGCAAGGCGGTGCGCGTCGGGATCACGGGCTCGCCCGGCGTCGGCAAGTCGACCACCATCGATGCGCTCGGCACCTATCTGACCGGTGCAGGCCACCGCGTCGCCGTGCTGGCGGTCGATCCGTCGTCCACCCGCACCGGCGGCTCGATCCTCGGCGACAAGACCCGCATGGCGCGGCTCGCGAATGATCAAAATGCCTTCATCCGCCCCTCGCCCGCCGCGGGCACGCTCGGCGGCGTCGCCGCCAAGACGCGCGAGACGATGCTGATCTGCGAGGCCGCCGGCTTCGACGTGATCCTGGTCGAGACCGTCGGTGTCGGTCAGTCAGAGACATCGGTCGCCGACATGACCGACTTCTTCCTGGTGCTGATGCTGCCAGGCGCCGGCGATGAATTGCAGGGCATCAAGAAGGGCGTGCTCGAGCTCGCCGACATGATCGCCGTCAACAAGGCGGACGGCGACAATATCCGGCGTGCCAAATCGGCGGCGGGCGAATATCGCGCGGCGCTGCATATCCTGAACCCGCGATCGCCGCACTGGGCCCCGCCGGTGACGACTTACTCGGCGCTCACCGGCGACGGCGTTGCGGACCTCTGGCACAAGGCGCTGGCGCATCGCCAGCAGCTTGAAGCGGTGGGCGAATTCGCGGCGCGGCGCCGCGAGCAGCAGGTCAAATGGATGTGGGCGATGCTGGAAGACCGTATTCATTTGCGCCTGAAGATCGACGCCAGGCTCAAGGCGCGCCTGCCGGCAATCGAGAAGGCTGTCGCCGACGGCACGCTGGCGCCTGCGCTCGCGGTCGACGAAATCGCGCAAGTGCTTGGGGTTTGATGGCTCGCCGGAACCTGAACCCGGACGGGCAATTGGTGTCACATGGCTGCCGGCTCCGCATCTCGAAAAGTCATTTATGCCGCGCTCGCCGGCAATCTCATGATCGCGCTCACCAAGTTCGCGGCGGCCTGGTGGACCGGCAGCTCCGCGATGCTCAGCGAGGGCGTGCACTCGGTCGTAGACACGTCGAACCAACTGCTTCTTCTTTACGGCATCAATCGCGCCTCCAAGCCACCGGACGAGGACCATCCGCTCGGATATGGGCGGGAGCTCTACTTCTGGAGCTTCATTGTCGCACTGTTGATATTTTCACTCGGGGCCGGCCTCTCCTTCTACGAAGGAATCGCCCATATCAACGCGCCGGTCCACATCAGCGATCCCATCGTGAACTACATTGTTCTTGGATTCTCGTTCATATTCGAAGGCACTACGTTTGGAATCGCGCTGAAGGAATTCAACAAGGTGCGCGGCCCACTCGGCTATTTCGAGGCGGTGACGCGGAGCAAGGATCCGCCCTCGTTCCTTGTGCTGTTCGAGGACAGCGCCGCGCTCATCGGCATCCTGATCGCATTGGCCGGCACCTTCGCGGCGCATGTCCTGGCGATGCCGGTGCTCGACGGTCTCGCCTCCATCGGCATCGGAATTCTGCTGACGATCACGGCGGCGTTTCTTGCGCGCGAAAGCAAGGGACTGCTGATCGGCGAAGGCACCCGCGGCCGCGTCAGCCGCTCGATCTGCGAGATCGCGGCACGGCAGGACGGTGTCGAACAAGTCAACGACTTGATAGCCGTTCATCTTGCGCCGCAGCAGGTGGTGGCCTCGCTCAGTCTCGAATTCCAGGATCGATTAACGACGCCGCAGATCGAGAATGCGGTCGAGTCGATCGAACGCCGTATTCGCGAGGCCCATCCCGAGGTTGTCGCCGTTTTCGTCAAGCCGCAGTCGAGCGTTACGCGCGACCAGCGCAAGCAGCAGGTGCGCTTCTCATGATCACCGTCCTCATCACGGGCTTCGGACGCTTTCCGGGCGCGCCGTTCAATCCAAGCGGGCCGCTGGCGCGCGCGGTCGGCAAGCGGCGACGGCCGGTATTTGCCGACGTCACGCGCGTGGTGCACATCTTTCAGACCAGTTATGCGGCGGTCGACCGCGATCTGCCCAAGCTCGTCGCACAACACAAACCGGATATCATTCTGATGTTCGGTCTCGCGGCCCGTACGCCGCAGGTGCGCATCGAGACGCGCGCCCGCAACGCGCGCTCGACGCTGTTTCCGGACGTGACGGGCTATCGCCCCGACGCGCGCGAGATCGTCCCCGGCAAGCCATCCTCCTATGGCAATGCGCCGTTTGCCCGCCTGCTCGCCGCCGCGCGCAGCAGCCGCCTGCGCAGCAGACTGTCGGGCGATGCGGGACGGTACCTTTGCAATTACATCTACTGGCGCGCGCTCGAAGCCGCGTCCCGATCCGGCACGCCGTTAGCGCAATTCATCCACATCCCGTGGGTTCCGATCGTGCGGCGGCGGCCCGGCCGCAAGAAGCGCATGTCCCACGCGGCGCTGGCGCGCGCCGGCGAGGCCATTTTGCTGGCGCTGCTCACCGCGCAGCGCCGTTAACCTTGAGGCGCTGTCCCAGGGCGATACAGCCTGCGCGGCCCGCTTCTTGAACCCTAGCGACTCTCAATTTGCGTTGTGAGGTCGCCATGAGTCTCGATCGCCGCCATTTCCTGACCGCCACCACCGCAACTGGTGCGTTTTCGGCAACCGAAGCAATCGCGGCCCCAACCAGCGCCTCTTCGGGAAGCGTTCCGATCTCGGGGCTCGGCATTGATGCCTTTCATCTTGGCGTGCGCACAGCCAGTCCGGATGACCAGACCGAAGTCCTGCAGCGCGCGATCGACCGTGCGGCGGGCGCACGGCTGCCGCTGGTGCTTGCTCCCGGCGTTTACCGCGCGCGCGCGCTGGTGCTGCCGACGGGCGCGCGGCTGATCGGCGTGCCGGGCGCGACGCGTCTCGTTGCGATCGACAACACGCCGCTGATCGTTGCCCGCGGTGCCGACTATGTCCTGCTCTCCGGCCTCACCCTCGATGGCAGCGGCAAGGCATTGCCGGAGAATGCCGGCCTGGTTCAACTCGCCGCCGGGCGCGGGATCGCGATCCGCGATTGCGAGATCATCGGCTCGGGGCGCAACGGCATCGTGCTGGAAGGCGTCGAGGGCGAGATCACCGGCACGACCATCACGGGCGCGATCGCCGCCGCGATCCACGCGCTCGACTCGCGCGGTCTCCTCATTGCGCGCAACACCATCCGCGATATCGCCAACAACGGCATTCAGGTGTGGCGCTCGCAGGAAGGCGACGACGGCACGCAAGTGCTCGACAACCGCATCGAGGACATCGCGGCGCAGTCCGGCGGATCGGGGCAGAACGGTAATGCGATCAACGTCTATCGTGCGCATAACGTCACCGTGCGCGGCAACCGCATCCGCAACGCGGCGTTCTCGGCGGTGCGCGGCAACGCGGCCTCCAACATCCAGATCACCAACAACACCTGCACGGCGCTCGGCGAGGTCGCGATCTACGCGGAGTTCGGTTTCGAGGGCGCGGTGATCGCCAACAACACGATCGACGGCGCCGCCATCGGCGTCGCGGTGACCAACTTCAAGCAGGGCGGCCGCATGGCCGTAGTGCAGGGCAATCTCATCCGCAACCTGGTGCCGCGCCGTCCGGCCGGCACCGACCCGGGCGACGGCAATGGCATCGGCATCGGCGTCGAGGCCGACACGGCCGTCACCGGCAACGTCATCGAGAACGCGCCGGTCGCCGGCATCTCGCTCGGCTGGGGCCAATATCTGCGCGACGTCAGCGTGACCGGCAACGTGGTGCGCGGCGCCGGTTTCGGCATCCAGGTCTCGGTGACGCCGGGCGCGGGCTCGGCCGTGATCGCCGACAACTTGATTGCGGCAGTGAAGAACGGCGCCATCGTCGGCATGGACCAGCGCAAGCCGATGACCGGCGACCTTACGCGCGAGGGTGCTACGCGCTACGCGCAGCTCTCGATCAACGGCAACCGGGTGCGCTGAGCAGCGCGTTTTGCTATCAGCACACCGGGAGGACCGGTGTTTAATGAACGCAGCTGCAAACTCACAAGACGTGCTTGCGGCACTGTGGCGCAGCGCCGGCCAGCCCGAGGCAGCGCTTGGGGCCGTCGACCTGACCGGCGCGGAGCCGGCGCTACCCTCGACATTCGCAGTCGGCACGGCCGCGCAATCGACCATCGCGGCATCCGCGCTCGCAGCATCCGAATTGTGGCGCCTACGCACAGGCCGCCAGCAGCGCGTCAGCGTTCCGATGCGCGATGCCGCGATCGAGTTTCGCAGCGAACGCTATCTGCGCATCGAGGGTAAATCCGCGCCGGAGCTGTGGGACAAGATCGCCGGGCTCTACCGCTGCGGCGACGGCCGCTTCGTGCGGCTGCACACGAATTTCCCGCATCACCGCGACGGCGTGCTCAAGCTGCTCGGCTGCGCACATGACCGCGCCGCGGTGCAGCAGGCGCTCAATGGCTGGAAGGCGGAAGACTTCGAGACCGCCGCCGCCGAAGCGGGGCTCGTCGTCACCGCAACGCGTTCGTTCGCCGAATGGAATGCGCATCCGCAAGGCAAAGCGCTCGCCGCCATGCCGGTGTTCGCGATCGAGAAGATCGGCGATGCACCGCCCCAGCCGCTGCCCGACGGCGATCGGCCGCTTGCCGGCGTGCGCGTGCTGGACCTGACGCGCGTAATCGCCGGCCCGGTGTGCGGGCGCACGCTCGCCGCGCATGGCGCCGACGTGATGCTGGTGACGGCTGCGCATTTGCCGCAAATGGGCCCGCTGGTGATCGATTCCGGCCGCGGCAAACTTTCCACCTTCGTGGACCTGCGCGAGCCCGCCGGCCGCGTCACGCTCACCGGCTTGCTGCGCGAGGCCGACATCTTCGTGCAAGGCTATCGGCCGGGTGCCATCGCCAAATCAGGCTTCAGTCCCGAGCAGGCGGCGCAACTGCGCCCCGGCATCGTCTATGTGTCGCTCTGCGCCTACGGCCACGAGGGGCCATGGGCTTACCGGCGCGGCTTCGACTCGCTGGTGCAAAACGCCAACGGCATGAACCACGCTGAAGCCGAAGCCGCAGGCTCGGCGCAGGCGAAACCACTGCCCTGCCAGGCGCTCGACCACGGTGCCGGCTACTTGATGGCATTCGGCGCGATGACGGCGCTGACGCGCCGCGTCACCGAGGGCGGAAGCTGGCACGTGCGCGTATCGCTGGCGCAGACCGGCCACTGGATCCGCAGCCTCGGACGCATCGATGGGCTCGCCCTGCCCGATCCCGGCTTCGAGGATGTTGGCGACCGGCTTTATGCGGTCGATTCGGGCTTTGGCAGGCTCACCGCGGTGCGTCACGCCGCCGTGCTGTCGGAAACGCCGGCGCGCTGGGAGCGGCCATCGGTCCCGGTCGGCACGCATGCGCCAGTGTGGCCCTAGCTTTTAGCCCGCGCTGAGCGCGCCGCTCGGCCGCAGTCCGCCGACCTCCGTGCCATTCCAGTTGCGCAAGGTCGGCCGCACGAAGCGATCGAGCGCCGCGCGGTCATCGTCCGGCATCGGCAGCAAGCGGGCGATCATTGCCGCCATGGTGACTTCCGCGGCACGCGTGCCGCCATCGTCGCATTTGAGCGCGATGCCGAGGCCGAGTTCGGGCAACGCGCCGCAGAACACGCCCTCGGCGCCGGTCTTCGCCAGCACGCGCGCGCCGAAGCGCGTCATGATCTCGGTGCAGAAGCGCCCCGTTCCGGCGACATAATAAGGTTGCGCCGCGCAGGCGCTACGCAAACGCGCCGCAGCCTTGGCGCGCCCGGAGCCAAGACCACGACCGGTGCCGTAGCGGGCGAACGCATAGCCCAAAGCCGACAGCGGCACGGCCCATGACGGGATCGCGCAGCCGTCGATGCCGCAGCGGTCCTCCGACAAGGCGATACCGGCGAGATCCTCGAGCGCCGCACGCACCTCGCGCTGCACCAAATGCTTCGCCGCCACGTAGCCATGATGATCGACACTGACCGCACAGGCGACGCAGAGAAAACCCGAATGCTTGCCGGAGCAGTTATTATGCAGCGCCGACGGCGCGCCGCCCGCGCGCGCGAGCGCCTGCGCGGCGGTCTGATTGTTTGGCCAGTGCGTGCCGCATTCCAGCGCCGAGACCTCGAGCCCGGCCCGCGCCAGCATGCGCTGCGCGACCGCGACATGCGCTGGTTCGCCGCCATGGCTGGCGCAGGCCAGCGCCAGTTCCTCATCGCCGAAGCCGTAGCGGTCCGCCGCTCCGCTCTCGACCAGCGGCAGCGCCTGGATCGGCTTGACGGCGGAGCGCGGATAGACCGGCGCTGCGACATCGCCGAGCCGGAATACCGTCGCGCCGTCCGCGTCCATCACGCAGACCGAACCGCAATGACGGCTCTCGACCAGGCCCCCGCGCAAGACCTCGACCAGAACCGGATTACTCATGTGTCATGTTGTCCCGTCAGTAGCCCGCCTCCCTTGCCACAGTTCAGGCGGAAACCATTTATACTCGCAATACCATGGATCAACCGCCCCGCAGACGCCGCAAACGCATCGTGCTTGCCATTCTCGCATTGTTTCTGCTTCCCGTCGCGGCGCGCGCCGCGCTTTACGCCTATGAGGGCGGGCCGCGCTCCTGGCGTGAGGCCGACTGGTCCAGCACCGGCAGCCTGCCGGCCGCCGACGCCGATCCGGGCGCGCGCGTGCTGGTGATGACCGGCCAGACCGGCGGCTGGAAGGGCGCGGTCGCGGTGCATAGCTGGATCGTGTTCAAGCGCGAGAACGCGCGCAGCTGGACCCGCTACGACGTGGTCGGCTGGGGCAATCCGGTGCGGCAGAACGGCTGGGCGCCGGACGGGCGCTGGTATGGCAACAAGCCGACCGTGCTGGCGGACGTCACCGGTGCGGAGGCCGTCCGGCTGATCCCGAAAATCGAGGAAACCGTGAAGGCCTATCAATACGGCCATGCGGGCGACTACCGCATCTGGCCAGGACCGAACAGCAACACGTTCGTCGCGACCGTGCTGCGCGCGGTGCCGGAGCTTGGCGTGACGATGCCGCCGAATGCGGTCGGGCGCGACTTTCGCCCTGTCCCCTATCTCGGCCTGACCGACAGCCGCACCGGCGTGGAGGCAAGCCTGTGGGGTCTGATCGGCGTCAAGCTTGGATGGGTCGAGGGCGTCGAGGTGAATGTCCTCGGCCTCGTGGCCGGGCTGGATATCCGCCATCCGGCGCTGAAGCTGCCGGCCTTTGGCCGCATCGGCTTCGATCCGGGCGTCGCGACCGCCGCCACGGCGAAGTAAACAATTCCTCACGCGATTTTGTGGCCCGCGTAGCCCTGACGGGGTGACGTCCCGCGCGCGCCGTGCCAGATTTCGCTTATGAAAGACACGTGGCCACTGCTTGACGCGATTCCCTTTCCGCCGCTCACGCGCGGACGCCTGGACACCCTGCAGGTCAATCTCGGCTACCGCTGCAATCAGTCCTGCGTGCATTGCCACGTCAATGCCGGACCGAACCGCACCGAGGAGATGGACGCCGCGACCGCCGACCTCGTCATCGATTTTCTGGCGCGGCGCCGCATCTCGACACTCGACATCACTGGCGGCGCGCCGGAGCTCAACGCAAACTTCCGCCGCATGGTCACGGCCGCGCGCGACATGGCCGTAAGGGTCATGGACCGCTGCAACCTCACGATTCTGCAGCAGCCGGGACAGGAAGACTTAGGCGAGTTCCTGGCGGACAATCAGGTCGAGATCGTCGCGTCGATGCCCTGCTACCTGCAGGACAATGTCGACAAGCAGCGCGGCAAAGGCGTCTATGACGGCTCGATCCGCGGGCTGCAGCGTCTCAACACGCTCGGTTACGGCCGCGAGGGCTCGGGACTGACGCTCAACCTCGTCTACAATCCGCTTGGGCCTTCGCTGCCGCCGCCGCAAGTGGCCCTGGAAGCCGACTACAAGCGCGAGCTTGGCGAGCGCTTCGGCATCGTGTTCAACAATCTGTTCACGCTCGCCAACATGCCGATCCAGCGGTTCGGCGCGATCCTGCTGTCGCAAGGCCAGTTCGACGACTATCTCGACACGCTCACGCACGCGCATCGTGACGAAAATCTCGATGGCGTGATGTGCCGCAGCCTCCTGTCGGTCGACTATCGGGGATATGTCTACGATTGCGACTTCAATCAGATGCTCGACCTGCCAATGACGCGTGGCGGCAAGCAACGCGTGCATCTCTCCGAGCTCCTCGACGACGACGTCGCGGGCAATCCGATCCGCGTGGCCGGACATTGTTTTGGCTGCACCGCCGGTCAGGGCTCCAGTTGCGGCGGCGCGCTGAAGGAAGCCGCGGAGTGAGCGCGCGCGGCACGCTCAGCGCGCTCCCCTCCCCCTTGCGGGGAGGGGGTGGGGGGCTGGCGGCCGGTCGCATGCGCCCCACGGACTACCGCTATTCTCCGACCATCCTTGATCGCGCGCCCGATCTTGAGGCCAGCATCCTCTACGTCGTCGGCGGGCTCTATGGAAACCTGGCGGCGCTGAAAAAGATCGAGTGGCTCGCCTGCCGCGAACGGCAACCGGTCACCGTCGTGTTCAACGGCGACTTTCATTGGTTCGATGCCGAGCCGGACTGGTTCGTCGCAATCGAGAAAAGCGTCGCGCGGCACCACGCCATGCGCGGCAATGTCGAAACCGAGATCGCGCGCGCCGGCGATATCGGCGCGGGCTGCGGCTGCGCCTATCCGGAAAGCGTCGATGACGGCGTCGTCACGCGATCGAACGAAATTCTTGCCGATCTGCGGATAGCCGCGAGCAACGCCGGCACGACGGCGCACCTCGCCGCGTTGCCGATGCATCTGGTCGCGCGCGTCGGCGACAAGCGGGTCGGTATCGTGCATGGCGACGCGGCATCGCTCGCCGGCTGGCGCTTTGCCCATGATGCACTCGACGATCCGGCCAACAGCGCGTGGCGCGAAGACATCCGCGCGACGTCCGCCATCGATATCTTCGCCTCCACCCACACCTGCCTTGCGGCACTGCGCGACTTCGACCTGCCCGCGGGCCGCTTGA
>JBBWZU010000748.1:0-3686 GCA_039649225.1 Hyphomicrobiales bacterium
GCGTTCCAGCGTGGCGATCCGGTTCGAGACCGCCGCCTGCGTGGTGCGGAGTTTTTCCGCCGCAAGCGAAAAGCTGCGCAGCCGCGCGACCCACACGAAGGTCTCAAGAAATTTGAGGTTCAATGAGGTTTGCCTCGACCCGTCCAGCGACTAACCAGAGAGCAAACGCGGCGGTCCCTGCGATGTCAACGATCCCCTCCAGCGGTGACGCTCAGCCGCTGTGCACCTCAAACGGTTGCAGATGGTCCGAGGCCGCTACGAGCCTCGCATGTAGCCCGGTGTTGCCCCCAGGCCGCCTCAGCTCGCCGCCGGGAACAGCCGGTATTGATCCGGCCGCAGGCCGACCAACTGTCCGACGCGCAGTTGCTGCGCGCGTAGCGCACCGACCTCGATCAGGGTTTCGCCTCCGAGCACGACCTCGACGCGCCGGGCCGGACCGATGCCGTGAATGCGCCGGACCACGCCCTTGAGACGATGCTCGCCGGTCGTCGGCACGATGGTCAGATCGTGCGGCCGCGCAAACAACAGCGCCGCCCCGCTTGCCACACCCTGCGGGTCCAGTCCAAGCGAGGTGCCGTCAAAACTCACGTCGCCGGCCTCGACCGTGACCGGCACGACAATCGACTCGCCGATGAATTCGTGCACCGCCGCCGTCTGCGGATGGTCGTAGACCTGCTGCGGCGTTCCGGCCTGCTGGATCGCGCCTTTGTCCATCACGACGATGCGATCCGCGACCTCGAGCGCTTCCTCCTGGTCGTGGGTGACGAAAATGGACGTGACGTGGATCTCGTTGTGCAGGTTGCGCAGCCAGCGGCGCAGTTCCTTGCGCACCTTGGCATCGAGCGCGCCGAACGGCTCGTCCAGCAGCAGCACGCGCGGCTCGATGGCGAGCGCGCGCGCGAGCGCCACGCGCTGGCGCTGTCCGCCCGAGAGCTGGCGCGGATAGCGATCCCGGAGCCAGCCGATCTGGACGAGATCGAGCAGTCTGTCGACCCGCTTGCGGATCTCCTGGTCGCTGTGGCGATAGCGGCGCGGCCGCGCACGCAGGCCGAACGCGATGTTCTCGAACACCGTCATGTGCCGGAACAGCGCGTAGTGCTGGAACACGAAGCCGACGTTGCGTTCGCCGACGCTGTGCGACAGCGCATCCTCGCCGTCGAACTGCACTTCGCCGACGTCGGGCCATTCGAAGCCCGCAACGATCCGCAGCAGCGTCGTCTTGCCCGAGCCGGAGGGGCCGAGCAGCGCGATCAGCTCGCCGGAGCGGACGTCCAGCCTGACCTGGTCAAGCGCCGTGAAGTCGCCGAACCGCTTGGTGACATCGAGGATCGATATCCGCATCGTGTTATTCCTTCGCGCTTCGTTTTTCGAGCACCGCCTTGGCGAGCAAAGTCACCAGCGCCAGCAGAGCCAGCAGCGAGGCGACCGCGAAGGCGGGCGCCGCCTGATAGCCTTCGTAAAGCGTCTCGATATGCAGCGGCATCGTATTGGTCTCGCCTCGGATATGGCCCGACACGACCGAAACTGCGCCGTATTCGCCCATCGCGCGCGCGTTGCACAAGAGGACGCCGTAGAGCAGCGCCCATTTCACGTTCGGCAGGGTGACGCGGATGAAGGTCCAGAGACCGGAGGCGCCGAGCGACAGCGCGGCCTCCTCTTCCTCGGTGCCCTGTTCCTGCATCAGCGGGATCAGCTCGCGCACGATGAACGGGAACGTGACGAAGATCGTCGCCAGCAGGATGCCGGGGATCGCGAAAATGATCTTGATGTCATGCGCGGCAAGCCATGGCCCGAGCAGGCCCTGCAACCCGAACAGCAGCACGAATACCAGGCCGGCGATCACCGGCGAGACCGAGAACGGCAGGTCGATGAGGGTGATGAGGACATTCTTGCCGCGAAATTCGAACTTCGCGATCGCCCAGGCGGCCACCAAGCCAAAGAACCCGTTGACCAGAATGGACGCCGCGGCCGTGATCAGCGTCAGGCGTATGGCGGCGAGCGCTTCCGCGTCGGTGAGCGCCGCAAGGTAGATGTCGATGCCCTTGGCGAAGGCCTGCGCGAACACGTTGATCAGCGGGACCACGACAAACAGTCCGAGGAACGCGACCGCCAGGGCAATGACCGTGTAGCGCACCCAGACCGGATCGTCCCGCACGGCGACGCGCGGTCTTAACCGCGGCCGCGCCGGCGTCCTGACGATCAGGGCGTCGTCATGCGGCACGTATTCGGAATACGGCAAGACCGTCACATGCGCCTCCCGGTGCGGGCTTCGGACCAGCGCTGCAGCCCGTTGATGACAAACAGCAGCAGGAAGGATGCCAGCAGCATCACGGCGGCGATCGCGGTTGCGTCGGCGTAGCGGAATTCCTGCAACTTGATGACGATGAGCAAGGGCGCGATTTCCGAGACGCCCGGCAGGTTTCCCGCAATGAAGATCACCGAGCCGTACTCCCCGACCGCGCGCGCGAGGGCGAGCGCAAAGCCGGTCAGCAATGCCGGGACGACGCTGGGAAGGACGACGCGGCGCGCGATCGTCCAGCGGCTTGCGCCGAGCGAGGCCGCGGCCTCCTCCAGTTCCTTTTCCAGGTCTTCCAGCACCGGCTGCACGGTCCGCACCACGAACGGCAGGCCGATGAACACCAGCGCCACGAAGATGCCGAGCGGCGTGAATGCGACCTTGATGCCGAGCGGCGCCAGCAGGCCGCCGAGCCAGCCGCTCTCCGCATAGAGGTTCGTCAGTGCGATGCCGGCGACTGCGGTCGGCAGCGCGAACGGGATGTCCACGATCGCATCGAGCAGCTTGCGGCCGGGAAAGCGATAGCGCACCAGCGCCCAGACGATCAGCGAACCGAACACGAGATTGACCAGCGCCGCCGCAAAGGAAAGACCGAACGAAAGCTGCAGGGCATGCAGCACGCGCCGGCTTCCGATGATGTCGACGAACTGGCCGAACGACAGTTCCGCGGTCTTGAGGAAGAGCGCCGCAAGCGGGATCAGTACGATCAGCGAGAGCCAGAGCAGGCTGATGCCGAGCGTGACCCCGAAGCCCGGGATCACGCTACGCCGGCGCGCTATCGATGTTCCGCTCACGGCGCCGTTCCGTTATTGCGTGTAGATCTTGTCGAAGAAGCCGGCGTCGTCGAAGTGCGCCGCCTGCGCCTTCTTCCAGCCGCCGAACACCTCGTCGATCGTGAACAGGTCGACCTTGGCGAAGTCTCCCTCATGCCTGGCGGCGATCGCCGGATCGCGCGGCCGATAGTGGTTCTGCGCCGCGATCTCCTGACCCTCGGGCGAATAGATGAACTTGAAATAGGCCTCGGCGGCCGCGCGCGTGCCTTTCTTGTCCACCACCTTGTCGACGATCGCGATGGTCGGCTCGGCCAGGATCGAGAGCGAGGGCGTGACGATCTCGAACTTGTCCTTGCCGAATTCGTCGATCGCCAGATACGCCTCGTTCTCCCAGGCGAGCAGCACGTCGCCGATGTTGCGCTCGACGAATGTGACGGTCGCGCCGCGCGCGCCGGTGTCGAGCACCGGGACGTTGCGGTAGATATCGCGCACGAAGTCGCGCGCTCTGTCTTCGGTGCCGTATTTCCGCAGCGCGTAGCCCCAGGCGGCAAGATAATTCCAGCGCGCTCCGCCGGAGGTTTTCGGATTGGGCGTGATCACCTTGATGCCCGGCTTGA
>JBBWZU010000316.1:0-8321 GCA_039649225.1 Hyphomicrobiales bacterium
GCCTACTTGAAGTCGAAGGGCGTCAAGCAGGAAGACATCATGATCAACTACACGCCGTTCGGACATTCCGACTGGCAGACCATCGTCGCCGACATCAAGAAGTTCGGCTCGGCGGGCAAGAAGACGGCGGTGGTCTCCACCATCAACGGCGACGCCAACGTTCCGTTCTACAAGGAGCTCGGCAACCAGGGCGTGGCCGCGAAGGACATTCCGGTCGTGGCGTTCTCGGTCGGCGAAGAAGAGCTCGCTGGCATCGACACCAAGCCGCTGCTCGGCCATCTTGCCGCCTGGAACTACTTCGAGTCGATCAAGACCCCGGCCAACGAGAAGTTCATCAAGGATTGGCAGGCGTTCACCAAGAATCCGAAGCGCGTGACCAACGATCCGATGGAAGCCCACGTGATCGGCTTTGCGATGTGGGTCAAGGCGGTGGAAGCCGCCAAGACCACCGACCCTGACAAGGTGATCGACGCGCTGCCGGGCATCAAGGCCGCCAACCTGACCGGCGGAACCTCCGAGATGCTGCCGAACCACCACATCACCAAGCCGGTGTTCATCGGCGAGATCAAGGGCGACGGCCAGTTCGACGTGGTGTGGAAGACCGACGGGCTCGTCCCGGGTGATGCGTGGTCGAAGGAGCTTGACGGCTCCAAGGACCTCGTGGCCGACTGGGTCAAGCTGAAGTGCGGAAACTTCAACTCCAAGACCAACAAGTGCGGTAGCTGAGACTTCCGTTCTGCGATCATCGGAGGCGGCGGTCAGCCGCCGCCTCCATCCAAATGCCGGGATTGGGAATATATCAAATGCGGTCGTACGAACGCATCATCGCGCTCGTATTCGCTGTCGGCTTGCTGCTTGCCGGAGCGTTCAGCGCGAATGCCCAGAGTTACGACGCGGCGCTCGCAGGCTTCACCAAGGATTCGTTCAACGACACCGACAGCGCGATCAGCGCGGTCGCGGCGAGCGGAAACTCCTTAGCGCTCACCGTGATCGAGGCGTTGCAGGATGGGCGGCTGTTCTACGCCGACGGCAAGGTTTTCATCAAAGACAAATCTGGCGCGGTGCTCGACGCCGCAACGGGACAGGCGGCGCCAAATCCGCCTGCGGACCTGAAGACGGTCCGGCTCAACAACCGGCTCCGCCGCACTGTCGAAGCCTCGCTCGGCGGCCTGACCCTGATGGCGGCCGATCCCGCCAAGCGCTACGAGTCCGCGCAGGCCGTGTTCAAGTCGCGCGAAGCCGGCGCGCTGCCGGCGCTGGATGCCGCTTTGGCGAAGGAAACCGACAGCCGCGTGAAGCGGGTGCTGACCGAGGCGCGCGCGGCGGTCATCGTGTATCAGGCGGATGCCAAGGAGAACGACAAGCTCGCGGCCATCGGCATCATTCGCGAGCGCGCCGATCAGGACGCGCGCGGGCTGCTGGCCGGGCTTGCGAGCGGGCAGACGCCGCTGGTGCAAAAGGCCGCGACCGACGCCATCGCGTCGATCGACGATCGGCTCGCGCTCTGGAGCACGGTGCAGAATGCCTGGTACGGGCTCTCGCTCGGCTCGGTGCTGCTGCTCGCGGCTATCGGCCTTGCAATCACGTTCGGCGTGATGGGCGTCATCAATATGGCGCACGGCGAGATGGTGATGCTCGGCGCCTACACGACGTTCGTGGTGCAGGAGGTCATCCGCACGCGTTATCCAGGCTTGTTCAGCTATTCGCTGGCGATCGCGCTTCCGCTCGCCTTCATCGTCGCGGGCGCGGTCGGCATTCTGATCGAGCGCACGGTGATCCGCTTCCTCTATGGCCGGCCGCTGGAAACGCTGCTCGCCACCTGGGGCATCTCGCTGATCCTGCAGCAGGCGGTGCGCTCGGCCTTCGGTCCGACCAACAAGGAAGTCGGCAATCCCGGCTGGATGAGCGGCGCGTTCGACCTTGGCGGCATTACCATCACGTATAACCGCCTCTGGATCATCGTGTTCACGCTCGCGGTCTTCGTCGGGCTGCTGGCGCTGCTGCGCTATACGCGCCTCGGGCTGGAGATGCGCGCGGTGACGCAGAATCGCCAGATGGCAGCCGCGGTCGGCATCCGCACGGCGCGCATCGACGCGCTGACCTTTGGGCTCGGCTCGGGCATCGCCGGCATCGCGGGTGTCGCGCTCTCGCAGATCGACAATGTCAGCCCCAACTTGGGTCAGGGCTATATCATCGACTCGTTCCTGGTCGTGGTGTTCGGCGGCGTCGGCAACCTCTGGGGCACGCTGGTTGCGGCGTTCACGCTCGGCATCGCCAACAAGTTCCTCGAGCCCTTCGCCGGCGCGGTGCTCGGCAAGATCGCCATCCTGGTCTTCATCATCCTGTTCATCCAGAAGCGCCCCCGTGGGTTGTTCGCCCTCAAAGGCCGGGCGGTGGAAGCATGATGTCGTCTCCGCTGATCCGCGCTCTTGATCGCGGCGCGGTAACGTTCATGCTGCTGCTGGCCGCCATCGGCATCGCGGTGCCGCTGCTCAATCTGCTGACGCCGGACGCCTCACCCTTCCATGTGCCGACCTATCTGGTCGCGCTATGGGGCAAATATGTCTGCTACGCCATTCTGGCGCTCTCGATCGACCTGATCTGGGGCTATTGCGGCATTCTCTCGCTCGGTCATGGCGCGTTCTTCGCGCTCGGCGGCTACGCGATGGGCATGTATCTGATGCGCCAGATCGGCACGCGCGGCGTCTATGCGGATCCGATCCGCCCCGACTTCATGGTGTTCCTCAACTGGCCCGAACTGCCGGTCTACTGGTACGGCTTCAACTCCTTCGTCTATGCGGCGCTGATGGTGCTGTTGGTGCCGGGCCTTCTTGCCTTCGTGTTCGGCTGGTTCGCGTTCCGCTCGCGCGTCACCGGCGTTTATCTTTCGATCATCACGCAGGCGCTGACCTACGCGCTGACGCTCGCCTTCTTCCGCAACAATTTCGGTTTCGGCGGCAATAATGGCCTGACCGACTTCAAGGACATCCTCGGCTTCAACGTGCAGGCGCAGCCGACAAGAGCCGCGCTGTTCGCGCTCTCCGTCCTGGCCTTGATCATGGGCTTCATGATCTGCCGCACCATCGTGTCGTCGAAGCTCGGCATGGTGCTGGTCTCGATCCGCGACGCCGAGACGCGCACGCGCTTTCTCGGCTACCGGGTGGAATCCTACAAGCTGTTCGTGTTCACGCTTTCGGCCTGCATGGCCGGCGTTGCCGGCGCGCTCTACGTGCCGCAGGTCGGCATCATCAATCCGGGCGAGTTCGCGCCGGCCAATTCGATCGAGGCGGTGATCTGGGTCGCGGTCGGCGGGCGTGGCACGCTGATTGGCGCGGTGCTCGGCGCCATTGTGGTCAATTTCGGCAAGACGACCTTCACGTCCGGTCCGCTCGCACCGTATTGGCTGTTTTTGCTCGGCAGCCTGTTCGTGCTGGTGACGCTATTGCTGCCGCGCGGCATCGTCGGAACTTGGCGTTACATGTGGGCGCGGCATCACGAACGGCAGGACGCGATCGCCGCCGCGCACGCGGCCGTCGAGGCCGAAGCAGGACAAGCCGTCCCCAAGGCCGCGGAGTGACGTAATGGAAACCCGCACCACATCCGCGCTGCTTTATCTCGATGCCGTGTCGGTGTCGTTCGATGGTTTCCGCGCCATCAATAATCTCTCGCTCACCATCGAGCCCGGCGAGATGCGTGCGATCATCGGCCCGAATGGTGCCGGCAAGACCACGATGATGGACATTGTCACCGGCAAGACGCGGCCCGACAAGGGCGATGTCTATTTCGACGGCGGCAGTTACGACCTCACCACGCTTGACGAGACGCAGATCGCCACGCTCGGCATCGGACGCAAGTTCCAGAAGCCGACGGTGTTCGAAATGCACACCGTGGAGGACAATCTGCGGCTCGCGCTCAAGGGCGACCGGCAGGCGCGCAGGGCCTTGGTCTGGCGCGAGACGCGCGAAGAGCAGGCGCGCATCAACGAGATTTTCAATATTATCCGCCTCGGTGCGGTGCGCTCGCGCATCGCCGGCAGCCTGTCGCATGGGCAGAAGCAGTGGCTCGAGATCGGCATGCTGCTGGCGCAGGACCCCAAGCTGCTGCTGGTCGACGAGCCAGTCGCCGGCATGACCGACGTCGAGACGCAGCAGACCGCCGAGCTGCTCAAGCACATCAACGAGACCAAGACCGTCGTGGTGGTCGAGCATGACATGACATTCGTGCGCGAGCTCGGCGTCAAGGTCACCTGCCTGCACGAAGGTTCGGTGCTGGCCGAGGGCACGATCGATCAGGTGTCGACCAACGACCGCGTGGTCGAAGTGTATTTGGGAAGATAGCAAGGGGGCGAATAGCGAATGGCGAATAGCGAATAGAGGCCGTTGCTTACTATTCGCTATTCGCTACTCCCTATTCGCTATGGCAAACATGCTCGACGTCAACGCGATCGATCTGCACTACGGCGCCGCGCAGGCGCTGCGTTCGGTCTCGCTCAAGGCCGAGCCCGGCAAGGTCACTTGCGTGCTCGGCCGCAACGGCGTCGGCAAGACCAGCTTGCTGCGCGCGATCGCCGGGCAGCATGCGATCAGCAAGGGCTCGATCATGCTCGGCGAGGAGGACATCTCCAAGCTGCGCCCGTATCAACGCGCGCGCCGCGGCGTCGCGATCGTGCCGCAGGGGCGCGAGATCTTTCCGTTGTTGACCGTCGAGGAAAACCTCGAAACAGGGTTCGCGCCGCTCCGGCGCGACGAGCGCCACATCCCGGACGACGTGTTTTCGCTATTCCCGGTGCTCGACAGCATGCTGCGGCGGCGCGGCGGTGATCTGTCGGGCGGGCAGCAGCAGCAACTTGCGATCGGCCGCGCGCTGGTGATGCGGCCGAAGATCCTGCTGCTCGATGAGCCGACCGAGGGCATCCAGCCCTCGATCATCAAGGATATCGGCCGCGCGATCAGCTATCTGCGCAATCTCGGGCAGATCGCGATCATCCTGGTCGAGCAATACCTCGACTTTGCGCAGGAACTCGGCGATCATTTCGCCGTAATGGATCGCGGGCAGGTCGTCTATGCGTCGACCCGCGGCGAGCTCGATGAGAGCGCGCTCAAGCGCGCGATGGCGATCTAATTTCGAGGGCGGACGTGACGGGCGCATTGGCCGCGAAGAGCAGAGATGCCATCTTCGCGGCCAATCGCGCTGTCGGCAGCATCGCGCTGTCGGTCAAGACCGTCGCCGGAAAGACGCGGCGCGATCATGTGCACGAGGCGGGTTCGCTGCGCGTGCGCTGCCCGGGCTCTCCGGCGCGCGAGCTTGAAGCCGTCATCATCAATACGGCCGGCGGTGCGGCGGGCGGCGACCGCTTCGGTTTCGATTTCACCGCGGGCGAGGGGACCAGCCTCGTCGTCACCGCGGCGGCGGCCGAGAAGGTTTATCGCACGCTCGGGCCGGAGACGGCCATCGGTGTGAAACTGGACGTCGCCTCCGGCGCGACGCTGTCCTGGCTGCCGCAGGAGACGATCCTGTTCGATCGCGCGCGATTGTCGCGCTCGATCGATGTGACGCTCGCGCCCGATGCGCGGCTGTTTCTCGCCGAGAGCATCGTGTTTGGCCGCTCCGGCATGGGCGAAACGGTGCAAGAGGGCGCGCTGTTCGACCGCTGGCGCGTACGGCAAGGCGGGAAGTTGATCTATGCCGAGACTATGCGGCTCGATGGCGCGATTGCGGCGCGGCTGGCCGAACCGGCGGTCGCCAAGGGCGGCATCGCGGTCGCGACCGTGCTGGTGGTGCCGGGGGAGCCGGCCGCGGTCGACGCCGTGCGCGCGCTGCAGGATCGGTTCATCGGCGAGGTCGGCGCATCCGCCTGGAACGGCGTCGCGGCGGTTCGCCTCTGCGCCGCCGATGGCGCGGCGTTACGGCACGATCTCATCCATGTTATGACGGCGCTACGTGGCGCGCTGCCGCGTATCTGGACCAACTAACGCGTATCTGGCCCAAATGACGAAAGACTGCGCATGAATCTGACGCCGCGCGAGAAAGACAAGTTGCTGATCTCGGTTGCCGCCATGGTGGCGCGACGCCGCCTTGAGCGTGGCGTCAAGCTCAACCACCCGGAGGCGATCGCGTTGATCACCGATTTCATCCTGGAAGGCGCGCGCGACGGCCGCACCGTCGCGGAACTGATGCAGACCGGCGCGCAGGTGCTCACGCGCGCACAGGTGATGGACGGCATCCCCGAGATGATCCACGACGTGCAGGTCGAGGCGACGTTCCCGGACGGAACGAAGCTGGTGACGGTGCACGAACCGATAAGGTGAAACCATGATTCCCGGCGAAATGTTTATCCAGGACGGCGAGATCGAGCTCAATGCCGGCCGCAAGACCGTGACGCTCAGCGTCACCAACACCGGCGACCGGCCGATCCAGGTCGGCTCGCACTATCATTTCTTCGAGACCAATCCGGCGCTCAAGTTCGACCGCAAAAAGGCGCGCGGCACGCGCCTCGACATCGCAGCCGGGACCGCCGTGCGCTTCGAGCCGGGGCAGTCGCGCGAGGTGACGCTGGTCGCGCTCGCCGGCAAGCGTGTGGTTTATGGATTCCGCCAAGAGGTGATGGGCAAGCTCTGAGAGGTTGCCATGGGACAGGCTGCAAAGAACGAGATCGAAATCGGAATCGTGCTGCAAGGCGGCGGCGCGCTCGGTGCCTATGAGTTCGGTGCGATCATCGCGCTGCTCGAACTGATGGATGCGATCGATGTGCCGGGCCGCAAGGTCAGCCTCGTGACGGTGGCCGGTGTGTCGATCGGCGCGATCAACGCGGCCTGTGTGGTCGGCGCCAAGGACCGCACCGACGCGCGTCGGCGCCTGCGCGCGCTGTGGCTGGAGATCACGCTCGATCCGCCGAAGTTCTGGTGGGCGGGCTCCGGCAGCGACCGCGCGCTGCTCGGCGTGCCGGGATTCTACACGCCGCGGCGTGACGTCTGGAATTTCTTCAACTGGACCAACTACTACGACTCCGACCCGATGCTCGGAACGCTGCAAAAGCACGTCGACTTCGATGCGCTGAACGCCAGCAAGACTGCTTTCGTGGTCACCGCCGTCGATCTCGCCTCGGGTGGGCTGGTGCGCTTTCGCAATCATCCGCACAAGCAGGAAGCCAAGACCGAGATCGGACCGCGTCATGTGCTGGCGAGCGGCAGCCTGCCGCCGGGATTTCCCGCGATGCCGATCAACGGCGACAGCTATTGGGACGGCGGAATCGTCGACAATACGCCGCTCGGTGATGCGATTGACGCCTTCTCGGGTTCGCATGAAGTCGATCGCATCCTGGTCGCGATGAACCTGTTTCGGAAAAGCCGCGCGCTGCCGAAAAATATGATCGAGGTGAACGATCGCCTGGACGAGCTGCGATACGGAAATCGCCTGCGTCAGGACCGCAAGAATGCCGACACGATCAATGACCTCGTGTTGACGATCGAGGCTCTGGCCGCAGCCGTTCCGGAAGGCTCGCTCACGCCGCAACTCAGGGAGCGCGTGACGCATGCCGGACGGTTCAAGGTGCTGGATGAGATCACGGACATCGATCTTGCCGATCCGGATTTGATGGCGGAAGCAGGTCTGCCGCTTTCATCGGAAGAGTCCGGAGCCTTTCGGGATTTTTCCGCCGAGGCGATCAAACGCCGCCATGACGTCGGATACGCGCTCGCGCACCTGAAACTGAACAAGTTGTTCGAAGCACACGGCCTGCTGCCGGCGCCTCACTGACCAGGAGTTCTGAATGTCCGTCAAAATGCAGCGCGCCGTCTATGCCGACATGTTCGGTCCCACCACCGGGGACCGCGTGCGGCTGGCCGACACCGATCTGATCATCGAGGTGGAGAAGGACTTCACGGTCTACGGCGAAGAGGTGAAGTTCGGCGGCGGCAAGGTGATCCGCGACGGCATGGGCCAGAGCCAGGTGACACGCGCAGGCGGCGCCGTCGATACTGTCATCACCAACGCGCTGATCGTCGACGCAACCGGCATTTACAAGGCCGATATCGGCCTGAGAGACGGCCGCATCGCGGCGATCGGCAAGGCCGGCAATCCCGATACGCAGCCAGGCGTCACCATCATCGTCGGGCCGGGCACCGAGGCGATCGCCGGCGAGGGCAAGATCGTGACCGCCGGCGGCATGGATGCGCATATCCATTTCATCTGCCCGCAGCAGATCGAAGAGGCGCTGATGTCGGGCGTCACCACCATGCTCGGCGGCGGCACCGGGCCCTCGCACGGCACCTTCGCCACCACCTGCACGCCGGGCCCCTGGCACATCGCGCGCATGATCCAGT
>JBBWZU010000322.1:0-4144 GCA_039649225.1 Hyphomicrobiales bacterium
GCCCATTTTCGAAACAGGCACCCCGGCGGATAGAGCGCGACGGGAAGCGGATCGAACTCCTCCGGCGCCTGATGCGGACTTGCGGCCCAGACCGCCTGCTCGCGCCGCAGGAACTGCCCCTCCCCGCGTCCCTCCGGATGCATGGCGATCACCAGGTCGAAGGCTTCGCCGAGACGATCCGGCATTGAACAGGTCAGGCCGGTCTCCATCTCGATATGGATGAGCGGAAACCCGGCGACGAAACCCGCCAGCAGCGGCGGGACCACGAGGGTGCCGTAATCGTCCATCACCCCGAGCCGGACGGTGCCTTCTATCCTGTGCTCGCGCAGCCGGCCGACGGCCTCCTCGCTCAGCATCAGGATGCGGCGCGCATAGCCAAGCAGACCTTCTCCGGCTCGGCTCAGGTCGACATTCACCTTGGTGCGGTGAAACAACTCCACCTGCAATCGCGCTTCGAGCCGCTTGATCTGCATGCTCACCGCCGACTGGGTGCGATTGAGCATCGTGGCGGCACGCGTGAAGGAGCGATGGTCGGCCACCGCGACGAACGCCTTCAGGAGATCCGGATCGAGGACAGGCAAGGTCATGACAAACCGTTATGTCTTGCATCATGGAAATTCCATTCCTTGATGACTAGCGCACCGCTAAGGCCCTCGCAAAGCCGAATGCGAGGACAAGATGGGCGACGTGTGGGGCGTACTGGCGGCGGTCTTCTCCAGCGCGCTCGGCGGCACCTCGGTGGGCGCGACACGCTATCTGGTTGGAGCGCTCGACCCGCTTGCCATCGGCTCGTTCCGGTTCGGCATCGGGTTCGTGCTGCTGTTGCCGATCGCGCTCATGCGCGGTGGCGACTGGCCGGCGCGGCGTGACTGGCTTGGCGTCGCGGCGCTCGGCGTCCTCTTCTTTGCGGCATTCCCGATCCTGTTCAATGCGTCGCTGATTTTCACGACGGCGGCGCGCGGCGCGCTTGCGCTCTCGACGCTCCCGCTTTTGACCATGCTGGTCGGCGCCGCGCTGGGCAGCGAACCGCTGACCATGCGCAAGACCACCGGCGTTCTCATCGCCATGCTTGGCGTTGCGCTCGCGCTTCTATCGGGCCTGGCGGCGGCGCCGTCCGGCGCCTGGCGCGGCGACCTTCTGATGGTCGCGGCGGCGCTCTGCATGGCGCTTTACAGCATCTGGTCAAAACCCTTCATCCGCCGGTCCGGCCCGATGGCCTTCACCACGCTGGCGATGGGTGTCGGCGCCGCCTGCCTCATCGCGATCTCGTGGCTGCGCGGCAGCTTTGCGCCGGTGTCGGCGTTCGCAATGCCGCAGTGGCTTGCGGCGATTTATCTCGGCGCGTTTGGGGCCGCGCTGACTTTTTATCTTTGGGCTTTCGCGCTCGGGCGAACGACGGCCACGCGCGTTGCGATTTCAGTGACCGTCAATCCGATCAGCGCCTCGCTGGTCGGGGCCGCACTCCTGCATGAGCCGCTGAGCTGGAATCTGATGGCCGGCGTCGTGACGGTGTTCATCGGGATTTGGATCGCAACGACGGTTGCGATCCGTAGGGCGGGCAAAGGCGCGCATGCGCCGTGCCCGCCGCAATAAAACTGGGCAATGGCGGGCACGCTTTCGCTTTGCCCGTCCTACGCGCTACCATCCTTCGAGACGCGCAGCTTCGCCGCGCTCCTCAGGATGAGGCCTGAGATTGGCGCAGCTCTCTGCAAATTCGCCACACACACCGACCTCATCCTGAGGAGCGATCCCATAAGCGCGTTTACAGACGTCTGTACGATGTTGCCAATTTTGAGTGGTCGGCCGTAATTCGGCGCAGCCAATTGAGTGGCCGAACGCCGCCTGTTGGAGAGGCATGGGCGACCCAGGCGAGTCATTTTGACGCGGGCGCCGCGGTATTTCTCGGCGGATTGATGTGGCATCGGCGGTCGGATTCGCGACCCACCGTCGATGGAGGCAGCCATGGTCCGGCGCTCGGATCGGCCTCTGCGGATTGTGCGCGTATCGTTCGAGACAACCAGGTTCAGTGCCCAGCACCTGATCGACGCCTACGCCTGCCTGGTGCCGACGGTGCGGCGGGCACGGCGGGCGCCGACGCACGGCAAGGTCGAATCGCCGCAGATCAAGGCGATGACTTCGAAGCGGCGAAGAGGTGAGACATGAGCAAGGGCAGCACGGTCGCGTTCTACGCACGTGTATCGAGCGAGGCGCAAGCGCACGCTCACACGATTGACAGTCAAGTCGCGGCATTGAACGAGCGCATCGCCGCTGACGGGCAGCAGTTGGAGCCGGACCACGGTTACGTGGATGATGGTTGCAGCGGCACGAACCTTCAGCGGCCGGCGCTGGAGCGGTTGCGCGATGCGGTGGCGAGCGGGCAGATTGAGCGCCTCTATGTGCATGCGCCTGACCGGTTAGCGCGCCGGCACGCGCACCAGATCTTGCTGATCGAGGAGTTTCGGCGCGCCGGAGCCGAGGTCGTATTCCTGAACCGCTCGATCGGCGACAATGCGGAGGATAATCTCTTGTTGCAGGTTCAGGGCATCATTGCCGAGTACGAGCGGGCCAAGATCCTCGAGCGCGTTCGGCGTGGTCGCGTGCACGCCGCCCGCTCGGGCTTGGCCAGCGCGTTGACCGGTGCGCCCTATGGATACCGCTACATCTGCCGCGATCAGGGCGGCGGAACGGCGCGCTTCGAGGTGATCGAGGACGAGGCACGTATCGTGGGTCGCATTTTTGCTTGGGTTGGTCTTGATCGCTTGAGCTTGAGCGAGGTGGGCCGGCGACTGCAACAAATGGGCTGCAAAAGCCCGCGCGGTCTGCGGCGATGGGGCGTCACGACGGTCCATGGCATCCTTAGCAACCCTGCTTATATCGGACGCGCCGTGCTCGGGCGCTCGCGCATTGTGCCGGCCGGGCCGCGGGTGCGCTCGACGCGGCGCAATTCGCGACCCGTGCCGAGCGCCACACGGCGGGTGCGCGGGCTGCGCGAGGACTGGATCGAGGTTGCCGTGCCGGCGTTGGTCGATGCGGCGGTGTTCGAAGCCGCGCAGGCGCAACTCGATGAGAACCGCAAGCGCAAGCGTGCAAGCCAGCGGGGGCCGCGTTGGCTGCTGCAGGGGCTTACGGTTTGCCGCTGCTGTGGCTATGCCTACTACGTCAAGACGTCTGCGCTCTCGCCGACCGATCGCGCGAAGGGCAAGCGCCACTACTACCGCTGCATCGGCGCGGATGCGTATCGGTTTGACGGCGCGAGCAAGTGCAGCAATCCGACCGTGCGTGGCGACCGGCTCGAGCAGATGGTATGGGATCAGGTACGGGCGTTGCTGGAGAACCCCAGCCACGTGGCCGGCGAGTATCGGCGGCGTCTCGGCCGGGTGCAGGACGCGGCCGGCCCGTCGGAGCAGGTCGTGCGGCTCGATCGCCAGATGACGACGCTGCGGCGAGGCATCGGCCGTCTCATCGACTGCTACGCCAGCGGCTTCATCGACAAGGCCGAGTTCGAACCGCGCATTACCGGGCTAAAGCTGCGCATGTCGCACCTCCAGGAGCAGCAGCAGGCAGTGCTCAAGGCCGCCGATGCCGAACGCGAGCTGTCACTCGTGATCAGCCAGCTGGAGCACTTCTCCGCCAAGGTCACTCAAGGTCTTGACCGCATCGACTGGCAGCGCATGCGCGAAATCATCCACACCCTCGTTCGTAGGATCGAGATCGACCATGACAGCGTCGAGGTCATCTTCCGTGTTCCGCCAGCGGGCGAACTGCCCGGGCCCGGATCGCAAACGCCCCAGAATGGCTCCGCGCAACATTGTACAGACGTCTACGCCCGTCTTCGACGGGCTAAGGCCGGGCATGACGGAGCTATTTGAACATCCTGCGTTCTAGTACAGCTTCGGCGGGTTGATCGGCGGCATCTTCACAGACTTGTCGAGGAACTCATTGGTGTAGGCCGTCTTCACGTCGTACGCCTTCTCCATCTTGAGATACTCGTCGACCAGTTTGTAGTCGCCTTCCATGCGCTTGTCGTCGTGCCAGCCGAGCGCGACGGTGCGCGAGGTCTCGTCGCTCATCAGGATCGTGACGAGGTGCCAGTTGGTCAGCTCGTTATCGTAGAGCAGGGCGCCGTTGGCCTCGACCAGCGCCT
>JBBWZU010000793.1:0-6099 GCA_039649225.1 Hyphomicrobiales bacterium
CTGCGAATGCCGTAGCCCCTGAAGGGGAGGGTCGGCCCGAAGGGGCGGGGTGGGGTTCTCGAAGCCCCACCCGGCCGCGCTTCGCGCGTCCACCCTCGCCGCAAGCGGGAGGGATAAGAACGCTACGCCGCCGCCACTTTGCTTTTCCCGATCGCGGCATTCACCTGCGGCATCACCTTTTCGGCGAGCAGTTGCATGTTGCGGCGGCCGAGGTCGCGATCCTTCCAGTCCTTGCCGGCCATCAGCAGCGTGCCGAAATCACCGATCTCCTCGCGGAATTCCAGGATGCGATCCGCCACGCGGTTGGGCGAGCCCCAGAACACGAGCTTGTCGACGATCGCGTCGAGCGTGACTTCCTCGTCAGGCTGATCGGCGCGCGTCTTGAACGCGACATGGCGATTGCCGCGCTTCAGCTTGGTATAAAGCTGGCCGTAGTAGTAGCGATACGGCCCGTCCGGATCGCTGATGTAAGCCTTTGCCTTCGCGTCGTCCTCGCAAACGAAGATCGATTTCGCGACGCGCCAGTTCGCCGGGTCGGCGGGGCGCCCGACGCGCTCGCAGCCCTCGGCATATTTCGGCCAATGCGTCTTGACCCATTGCGGCATCAAAAAGTTTGCCGAGATCGGATCCCAGCCGCGCGCCGCAGCCTCCGTCACGCCCTTGGAAAACGGCGCGACCGCCGTGACGACGATCGGCGGATGCGGCTTCTGCAGCGGCTTGGGCAGAAAACCCTGGCCGAGATCGAGCATCAGCTGGCGCTCGATCACGCTGTTCCAGTATTTGCCCTTGATGTTGTAGGGCGGCTCGCTGGCCCAAATCTCCAGCACCTGGTTGATGCATTCCAGAAACATCGCGTTGCGATCGGCATCGAGATTGCCGAACACCTCGGCATCCGACAGCAACCCGCCGGGCGAAATGCCGAAGATGAAGCGGCCATCGAGCAGATGGTCGAGCATCGCGACGTTTGCCGCAACCGCCGCCGGGTGATTGTTCGGCATGTTGATCGTACCGGTGCCGAGCTTAATGCGTTTGGTCGCGTCGACCAGCGTCGAGATGAACATCATGCACGAGGTGATGTTCTCGGCGCGGTCCGTGTGGTGCTCGCCCACATAGCCCTCGGTGTAACCGAGCTCGTCGGCAAGGATGAAGGCCTCGCGATCCTCGCGCAGCGAGGTACGCCAGTCCTTGTCGACAGGATGGATCGGCATGGTGAAGAAGCCGAGATTCATGAAGGCGCTCCGAAGGCGACGATTTTTATCAATTTAGCTGGACCGAATTTAGCTGGACCATCGGCTCAAACAAAATGATATGTTTGTGGCAAATGGATCAGTTTTTCTAATGGCCGAAACGATCTCCTTGCGCCAGATCCGGGCTGTGATCGCGGTCTGCGAAGAGCGCTCGTTCACGCGCGCCGCCGCGCGCGAGAACGCGACCCAATCCGGCATCTCGCAGCATATCGCCGCAGTAGAGCGCGCGCTCGGCGTTGCGCTGTTTGAGCGCTCAACGGCGGGCGTCATGCCCACGGCGGCGGGCACACGCTACTACCGCCGCTGCGTCGATGCGGTCGGCGCGCTGGAAGCCGCCAGCGAGGAGATGCGCACGCTGGCGGGGCGTGTTTCCGGGCCGCTGCGCGTCGGGCTGATGCCGACTTTCACGCGCGCCGCGCTGGCGCCTGCGCTGAAAGACTATGTGCGGCAGCATCCGGACGTCACGCTGCGCATCGTCGAGGGTTATAGCGGGCTGCTCACCGACATGGTGCTGGCCGAAGAGCTCGATTTTGCCGTGGTGCCGGGCTTCGAAGGGCGCACGGGACTGAAATCCCGACTGCTGGCGCGCGACCGCGAGATGCTGCTGTCCGGCAAGGCGCGCGGGCTCAAGCCACTCAAAGCCGTGCGCCTTGCCAACGTCTCACCACTCCGGCTCGTGATGCCGGGCGTGCAGAACGTGCGGCGGCGCAATCTCGACACGTACTTCCAGACCAACGGCATCACGGTCGCCGAGTTGATCGAGATGGACGCAATGACCGGCACGCTCGAATTCGTCGCCGCCTCGGACTGGGTGACGGTGCTGCCGAGCCTGATCTGCGTCAATGACATCGCGGCGAGTGACATCATCGTCAGCCCGATCGAGCCGCCGCTGCATGCCGAGTTCATCGTGATCGAGCCGGCACGGCGCGTGCTCAGCGTACAGGCGCGGCTGTTTTTGGAACGGCTCGAGGCGGAGGTGGCGCGGATAAAGGGCGTGTGGCGGAAGAAGCTAAGGACGCGCGGCTAGCTAATTCCGACCCACTCCCCACCCTTCTCGGCCGAGTTGAAGACCGCCTCCAGCGCCGCGACCGTGTGCACGATCCCGGCATCGTCGATCTGGAACGCGCCCCGGCCGAGCGCCGCGGCGGCGAACGAGTCGAGGTTCGCACCGATGTGATTGCTCTGCGGCACGTCGAAGGTCTGCGGCTTGCCATCCTTGTGGCAGATCGTGACTTTGGTTTCGGAGAGCGATTCCGCCCACATCTCCGAGCCATAAACCGCGAGCCGCCAGACGAAGCCTGGCGTCTTCAGGCTGGTCGCGATCGTGGCGGTTGCGCCGTTTTGAAATTCCAGCAGCGCCTGCGTGGTGTCGCCGGATTCGAACGGCAGGATGCGCCTGGTCGAACGCGCCGAGACACGCGTCATCGGGCCGATCAGGAAGCTGTAGGCATCGAGCAGGTGGATACCCATGCCGGTCATGCCGCCGGCCTTGGTCTCCTGCGGCGCCGAGCGCCAGTTGTCGAGCGGCGTGTTGGCGAGAATGTCGTGGCTGTAATTGCCTTCGGCGAACATGATCGTGCCGAACTCCTTCGCGCCGATCACCTCCTTCAGCTTCACGATCGAAGGCCAGAGCCGCCGGTTCTGCCCAACGCCGAGCGCGACGCCGGCCTTGCGACAGGCCGCGATCGCGGCCTTTGCGTCTTCCACGTTGAGCGCGAACGGCTTCTCGCAGAACACATGCTTGCCGGCGGCGGCCGCCGCCTCGACCTGCGCGCGGTGCGCCGAATGCGGCGTCGCCAACACGACGGCGTCGACGGATTTGTCGGCGAGCACGTTTTCGTAACAGGTGCTGATGCTGACGTTCATCTCTTTGGCGAAGTCGCGCACCGTGTCGGGCTCGAGCGTCACGCCCTGCGTGAAGCGCATCAGCTGGCTCCCGCGGGCGGAACGCACCAGCTCCTTGCCCCACCAACCAAGCCCGATCATCGCGGCGTTCAGCATTCACAAACTCCGGTGTTCGTTTTCTTCGTCATGGCCGGGCTTGTCCCGGCCATCCACGTCTTCGCCTGCAACAAAACAAGACGTGGATGCCCGGCACAAGGCCGGGCATGACGGAGTTTCATATTCTCAAATTGACGTTCTGATTAATGCCCGAGACTCGCCGGCGCACCGGGCTGTTTAAGCGGATGCGCGCGCGCGAACGCGTCGATCGCCATGCAGGTCTCGGCGATGCGTTTTACGGTCGGATAGGGCGTGGTATCGACATTGAAGAAGCCCGCACTCGCCGCGTGGCTGACCAGGCAGAGGTCCGCCATCGTCACCGCATCGCCATGCGCGAATTTTCCCGTCTCGTTGTCGCGTGCAAGATGTCCTTCCAGCGCCGCAAGCCCTTCGTTGACCCAGTGCCTGATCCATTTCATCCGAGTCGGCTCATCGAGCTTGAATTCCTGTTCGAAGAAATTGCGCACGCTCGGCACGATCAGCGGATGCGAGTCGGACGCGACGATCGCCGCGAGTGCGCGCACGCGGGCGCGGCCACGCGGATCCTTCGGCAGGATCGGCGGATTGGGATGGGTTTCTTCGAGATATTCCATGATGGCGACCGACTGGAACAAAATCGGCCCGTCGCCGTCGACCAGCGCGGGCAGCCGCATCTGCGGATTGACCGCCCGGTACGCCGGCTGGCACTGGTCGCCCTTCATCAGATCGACGTTGATGACCTCGTCCGGCACGATGCCCTTGATGTTGAGCGCGATGCGGACGCGGAACGCCGCCAGCGAGCGCCAGAACGAATAGAATTTCATCAATGCCTCCCTGAAAATTTCGCCGGAGCATAGGTGGCATGCCAGGATGAGTCTACGCACTGGCATGCGTCCCGTGCTTGCAGTAATGAGCAATCGCCCAACAAGCTTCAAGGAAACGCCATGTCCCGCCTGCCCGATCTCGATCCTGCGAAATTCTCTCCCGAACAAAAGAAAGTGCACGAGGCGGTGCTCGCCGGGCCGCGCGGACGCGTGGTCGGGCCGATCAAGGTGTGGCTGGCGAATGCCGGCCTCGCCGAGCACGCGCAGGCGCTCGGCGCCTATTGCCGCTTTAATTCATCGCTGCCGCCGCGGCTTTCGGAACTGGCGATCTGCACCACCGGCGCGTTCTGGAAAGCGAACTACGAATGGTTCGCGCACGCGCCGCTGGCGATCAAGGCCGGCATCGATCCGGCCGCCATCGAGGCGATCCGTACCGGCGGCACACCGAAGTTCACCAAAGCCGACGAGCAGGCGATCTATGATTTCGCGCGCGAGCTTCTGACCACGCGGCGCGTATCGCCGGCGACCTTCGAGCGCGCCAAGAAGGAACTGGGCGAGACCAGCGTGATCGATCTCGTCGGCATCATCGGCTATTACGGCCTGGTGTCGGTGACGCTGAATGCGTTCGAGTTGCCGCTGCCGGACGGCGAGAAGCTGCCGTTTGATATCAAGTAGGATTGCGCGAGAAGCCCCTCACCCGGCTCGACGCGTCGCGTCTCGCCACCCTCTCCCCGCAAGAGCGGGGCGAGGGTTCACACCCCCACCACCGCCTTCAACCCCGCGGCCTCGATCCCGGCGACCGCGCACACTTCATCCTTGTCCGACGTATCGCCCGAAATCCCGACCGCGCCGAGCACGGCGCCGCTCGCATCCTTGATCAGCACACCGCCCGGCACCGGCACCAGCCGTCCTTGGCTCACGGTCGCCAGCACGCCGAAGAACAGCGGATTTTTCCCGGCGCGATCGGCGAGTTCGCGCGAGCCGAAGCCCATGCCGAGCGCGCCCCAGGCTTTTCCGTTCGCGATGTCGTAGCGCAGAATCCCGGATCGATCCTCGCGCTTGAACGCAACCAGATGCCCGCCGGCATCGAGCACCGCGACGGTGAGCGGCGCGCATTGGGTATCGCGGCCCTTCTTCAACGCGACATCCACGATGGTCGAGGCTTGCGCGAGCGTGACCGACATGAGAACTCCCTCTTATTTCCGTGCCCAATAGACCGAATGCGCCGCGGCTTCCTTGTCGGCAAGCCCCTTCGACACTGATTCCTCCATGCAAGCCAAAGTGAGTTGCACCAGGGGTAACGAGATCCCACGCGCGCGCCCTTCGGCCTGCATCGATTGCAGATCCTTCACGCAGCCCGCGATGTCGAACGTGACCGGCGTCTCCTCGCCCTTCATCAATTTGGCGACCGAGGGCGCACGCGTCTTCATCATAGTCGGCCCGCCGGAGGAATCCGCGATCATGTCCATCAGCCGTTCGGGCTCGAGCCCGAGCGGCCGCGCCATCGCGAGCGCCTCGCCAAGCGCCTGGTAGTAGATCATCAGCGGCATGTTGATGGTGAATTTGGCCAGCGCGCCGTTGCCGACCGGCCCGACATGTTCGAGACGGCGGCAGAGCTGATTGAGGATCGGCTCCGCAAGCTCCGCATCGCCCTCCTCCGCACCCATGAAGCCGAACAGCTTGCCTTGCCGCGCCGGGCCGGTCGTGCCGCCGACCGGACATTCGACAAAGCGCGCGCCGGCAGCGCGCACGACTTTCGCCAGCGCGATGCTCACCTCCGGCCGCACCGTGCTCATCTCGATGAACAGCGTGTCGGTCACGTCGCCCGAGAGCAGCCCGTTTTCACCATTGTAAACATGATCGATCGCGTCGGCATCGGTCAGCATCGTGATGACGGCATCGCTGTGCTCGGCAAGGTCTTCCGGCGTCGCGACAGACTTCGCGCCCGCATCGGTGAGCGGCTTGGCTTTTTCGGCTGAGCGATTCCAGACGCTGAGCGTGTGGCCGACATCCATCAGGCGCGCCGCCATCGCGGCACCCATGCGTCC
>JBBWZU010000329.1:0-5170 GCA_039649225.1 Hyphomicrobiales bacterium
GCAGGGAGCTTCGAGCTCGACGGCATCCGCCTCGACGTCAAGGACCAGGCTGGTGATCTCGAAGTCGAGATCACAGCCCACGACACGCTGCGCGGCGCCGCGATCGACAGCGCGCAGCTCACCGTCAGCGAAACCGACGAACTCACCGATCCGCGCGTCGCGGGACGATACATGGCGCTCAGCCTCGTGTCCGACGCGGTCGATGGATATTTCCGGCTCGGCAGACCGACAGCCTTCATCAAGGACGGCGGCGCGCGCCGATGAGGCCGGTCAGTTTGGGGCCATTGCCCCCCGCCGCCGGCACCGACCAAAAACTCGACTGGATCATCCGCTCGCTGCGCGAGATCGAGAACGCCAGCGCCGAAGACGCGATCGCGGTCGCCGACAGCTACGGCGCCAATTCCACTTATCCCACCACGAGGCAACTCAATGTCACGTCGCCGTCGGCAACGAACATCGTGGCAGTGCTCGCCAGCTTCCTTGCCGATCTGCGCAAGCGCGGCGTCAAGAAAAGTACGTGAGGTGGTGGCTGCATCGGTGTCGACATAGCCATGGGCTACTTTGACGATATCGTTCCACCGGCAGCTTCGTATGTCGCCACGCCCCCCGGCGTGCTGCGCATCACGGTGCGGCCGTCCTTCGAGACGGGCGCTACGCGCCCTCCTCAGGATGAGGGCGTCGAGCCGTCACCGGCTCTGCGTCAACTCGACGACATGCCAGCCGTTGTCGGCCTCGCTCCACCGCCGCGCACGCGAGGTCTGTTCGACGATATCGTGGCGCCCGCTATGCGCCCCGGGCTCCCATTCGGCGATAGCGACGAGATCGTCGGTCAAGCGCCGGCGCCCGGCAAGTCCGTGTTCTTCCACGATGACGACCCGATTGCCGACAACGCCGCGCGCACGCGCGAACTTGCGTGGCACAAAGCCGCAATCGTAAGCGCACTTTCGACGACTGTTCCGTTGCGCCTCCAGCATCCGCGCCCGGTCGAGATCGCCGCAGGATTGATGGCCGATCACGGCATGCCGCTGGATGAAGCACTGGACCGCGCCACGATGCGACTTCATGCCGAGGAGGGCACGGCGGAGGCCGGCAAGATCAGCGATGTCATTGGCAACGACGCTTTCGATGAAGCTCAACGCGCGGCGGCCGACGGCCATGCGGCAAAGTTTGTCGGCCGCGCAGCACCTCCAGATCTCGCACAACCTGCGCCGGGCATCGGGCAGGGCCGCGCCGCCACGAAAGAGCAAGCGGAAGCGCGCGCGCCGATCACGAGCTACGTCGGCGATCCCGTCAAGACGCATCCCAACGACAAGGCGGGGGAGGCTGACAGTGCTGCTCGCGCCGGCGAACTTGCGCAGCACAGAGCCGCAGTCGAAAACGCACTTTCGCACACCGTTCCGTTGCGCCTCCAGCATCCGCGCCCGGTCGAGATCGCCGCGGGATTGATGGCCGATCACGGCATGCCGCTGGATGAAGCACTGGACCGCGCCACGATGCGACTCCATGCCGAGGAGGGCACGGCGGAGGCCGGCAAAATCAGCGATGTCATTGGCAAGGACGCTCTCGATGAAGCTCAACGCGCACCAGCACCTTCAGATCTCGCACAACTTACGCAGGGCGTCGGGCAGAGCCTCGCCGCCACGCAAGAGCAAGCTCGTCCAGATGGCGAACACGCACTTGGCGATAGCGCGCCTCAAGGCGAGGGCGCAGGCGGAGAAACCATCGGCAGCGAAGACGCCGCTCCCGGCGAACAGCGTGGGCAGTCTAGGGATGAGCCGGCTTCAGCCGCTGTCGAAGGGGACGAGCGTGCCGAAAGACTGACGTTTGGCGATGGCGATGAGATCGTTGCGCGCACCTCAGGTGAGCAGCATCTCCTTCCCACGATCGAACGCATCGGCGATGGAGGAGACACCCAGCGCGCTGCGCACGGAGAACTCGATCCGAAGCATGACGAGGAGCCGCCCGACAAGGGACCGCTCTCCGACGAAATCAAGCAATCCGATCTTCCCACTGCACCCCGCCCGAAAGGCGGGGTTTTTGATTCTGCAGCCGGCGGGACGGCGATCGACCTTTTCAATCAACTCGCGGCCCCTGAGCATGCAGAATCCCAGGCGTTGACGGACTTAGTACGGCGAGATCCAAAGGCCGCCGCGGCAGAGGGCGCCCTCGGACTCGGCTTGGTTCTAGGCATACCAGCCGCGGGCGCGGCCGGGTTGCTCGGAGCGGGTGCGGCTGCTGCAACGAGAGCCGCGGCGGGCGGTTGGAGTACGTTTGGTGTCGGCGCGCCGATAGCTCGATCTATCGGTAGTATCGGAAGAGCTGGTGAAGAGGCCGTTGGTATCACAGCAGGTGTGCCAAAGGTCTCAATTAGCATCCCTGGATCAGGTACGACTCGTTACCCGGACATATTCACTCCAAAGTTCATCGGAGAAGTCAAAAATGTTGCCAGATTGTCTTTTACGCAACAGTTGCAGGACTATGTGGCGTTTGCACAAGCCAACGGCATAAAATTTTATTTGTATGTGAGGCGCACAACAAAATTGACAGGGCCTCTAAACGACGCCATCTTATCACGTCAGATCAAATTGAAATACATCCCACGATCATGATCAGGAAGAAAGAAATTACAGCAGAAGAGCTCATGGCCCAGCTTCGGCAGGATCCGGAATTCTGCGCGCGCGAGAAGTTGGAGGACGAAGAAATAGAACGATATAATCAAGAAACCCGTATCGAGCAAAAGCAGCTGCTGACTGAGCTGCGAGAGGTTGGTGTGGTTGTTGATGATGTCTGGGACCTTGTGAACACCAGAGCAGAATACCCGGCCGCGATACCCGTTCTGGTCCGTCATTTACCGAAGTCGTATACCTTGGGAGTCAGGGAGGGCATTGCCAGAGCGCTTACGGTTGAATATGCGGGGCCGGAGGTGTTGCGAAAGCTTGTGGATGAATTCTTGAAACACACTGATTCTGAAAGCGAACTAAAATGGGTTTTAGGCAATGCTATTGCGACAGTTGCAACGCCCTCAGATGAAGAGGCTTTAATCGGCTTAGCAATGGATCGAGTGCATGGAAGAGGACGCGACAGGATCATTGCCGCTTTACGGCGAGTGGTGAAGGACAAGGCGCGAGTCAAGCGTATTTTGGCTCAACTGGCCGCTGACGGCGGCGTTTGAGGGTAATTCCCGGTTTCTTCTGGGTAAATTAAGTATAAGCCCATAGGAGCGAGCGGGCGAGGGGCTGACGCTCGGCCAATGAGAAGAGATCAGCGGTCATTGCGCTGCAGGCGCACGGGATGTTCTCCTCGGTGACGGCGCGCGGTTGAACTAACGTGGCAGATCGTCGGCCACTACGTCGCACTGGAATTGTCCTCCAACGCCATCGACGGCACTTTCCGACATGGCAAGCCGACCGCCTTCATCAAGGGCGGCGGCGCGCACCGATAAGGCAGATCAGCCTCGGTCAGCTCGCAGACAGCTATGGCGCGAGGGGGGCTTACGCATGGCGCTGAGCGACATCATTGGCCTCCATAATCCTTGCGGCGCGGATGACACGGTCACCAGGCCTTCGTCGCCGATCGCGCGAGCGCGCACATCCGCGCTCTCGTTCGCCAGCATGACGAGGTCGTCGGTGATGCGCTGCCGCGTGCTGGCCGCCGACCCCGCAAACTGCTCCACCTCAATTTGAGCTTATGATATTAGATTCGGCCGTTTACCACCGGCGCGCTATCCTTAAGTAAGCGCTCTTGACGAGCGCCGTGATTCGGCGGGCAGCAGGTATGGCCCGTTCCGTCGGAGGCCTCATGCCGGACGAACTCATCCGTCGGACTGATTTGCCTGGTCATTGCTCGCTATTTTCGCGGCCGAATAGTTCTGCGGCAACGAAGTGATGAAGCGGCTTTCTTGGAGGCATCGTCCCGCAGTCGATGTGGCGAATACGTCATGGAAAAGGGCTCAAAAGCACGTTATCGTACCCAACCCGCCGCCATCAATGGCACACTAATCACGTGGCGACTGGACAGGTGAATCCAATGAGCACGCGCACGATCGAAGTGGCGACGGACTTTAGCCGATTTCCGGGTGGCCGATTCCGAACGGATGGGCCACATAGCGGTGAGCAGTTCCGCGAGGAACGACTTGTGCCGGCGTTGCACGGCAACGACTTGGTCGTCGTGAACCTCGACGGGGTTGCAGGATTTCCATCTTCGTTCCTTGAGGAATCTTTTGGCGGTCTCGTGCGCTTGCATAAATTTTCACCCGAGGAACTCGAGGCGAAGTTGAGCTTCACCGTCCTCACGCCGAGAATGAAATCCTATCCTGACATGATACGTCGGTACATTGATCGAGCGGCAAGGTCGCTGGAAGCGGCTTAAGTGGGAAATCTGCTGGTTGGCGCAATCATTGGCTTTGCGTCGGCCTTCTTGCTTCGCTCCTGGCAATACCGTCGAGACGTTTGGTTGAAACGCGTCGAGGGGCTTTGTGCGGTCCTAGACTTAGCGGCCCAAAGCGGTACTGAATACTGGATTGCAGGTCGTGCCGAGCAAGGGAATGGCGTCCACAAAGACTCGTCATCGGAAGCGAAAAGCGACCAGACCGAGGCCCGTATTATTGGCTTGCAAGGTCGAGTCGATGGAATGTTTGCGTCGCTAGAATTGGACGAAACGAACGACGAGGATCTTCAACGGCTTTTATCGGATTTTCGGGATAGCCTTACCGGGGGATGTTTCGGGGGCGCTACCCGCGATTCCGATCCGGATAGAGCGCGATTGGTACAAATGTACGCAAGCGATCTTATCGTAGCCGTTTGGGCATCCGCCTATTCTCACCTCTCCTATTTGTCTTTGATGCGCCGAAGGGCACAAGACGCAACGTGGGCCTGCAATTGGCTGGCCGCAAAGCTGTCAGCCTGGCAATCAGACCGGAAGTAGAGGGCGTCCGGGATTCTGTCGCTTCGGCTCATTGAAGCTTGTATGCCGCAGCATGCCGACGCGCTCCGGCCCGCGGGCGCCCGCAAGGCCACCCGACAAGGCGGCTGCGCAATCGGATCGGATGACGTCAGAGGCCCGCGAAAGCGGGCCTTTTCCAATGGGTGTTCCGCCGCCGACGCGCCGACACTCGGCAGCCGCATCGCCGCATCTCGCTGGTGTGGAGCGACAACGCGCTCTACGTGTTCCA
>JBBWZU010000803.1:0-13292 GCA_039649225.1 Hyphomicrobiales bacterium
CTGCATCGTGATCTTGCTGCCCTGTATCCCAAGATTGCCCGAGACGCCTGGAAGCTTGTCGAAAATCTGCATCGGCTTGAAATAGGTAACAAGCACGAGCGTGGTTAACCCAACGATAACCCCGAACGGCAGCCCGATGCGCATGAAGCGCACCAGCAGGCTGTGCCGTCGGGCGATCCGCACCACCCGGTCGGTGTCGTTACGACGCGTGGATCTCCAGCCGCTGTCTTCGGCGCCAACATCATTCGCCGTGATCGGACGGGCCATGCCAAATCATTCAAACATGAGAACTGCATTCGAACGAGAGAATCGCAAACGAGATAACCGCGGACCGGTGATGAGATGAGCCCCATGACCCCGAGGTAAGCCCCACGACAGACGCGAAAATCGCCTGAAAATGTGGCCTAGCGACGGCGGAAACCCTACGTTTTAACGCTACGTTACGTCCGTTACGAATGAGAAAATACGTCTTCCTCGGCCCAGCCGGACAAATCGAGCTTCGCGCGCGTCGGCAGGAACTGGAAGCAGGCCGCGGCGAGTTCCTCGCGCCCCTCCCGCGCCAGCATGGTGTCGAGCTTGGCCTTGAGGGCATGCAAATTGAGCACATCGTCCGCCGCGTAAGCGACCTGCGCCTCCGTCAAGGTATCGGCGCCCCAGTCCGAGGACTGCTGCTGCTTGGAAATGTCCTTGCCGAGCAGTTCCTTGGTGAGGTCCTTCAGTCCGTGCTTGTCCGTATAAGTTCGGGCGAGCCGCGAGGCGATCTTGGTGCAATAGACCGGCTGCGTCATCACGCCGAGCCATTTGTACAGCATCGCGATGTCGAAGCGGGCGAAGTGAAAGATCTTGGATTTGGATGGATCGGCGAGCAGCCGCTTGAGGTTCGGCGCGGGTCCGATCTCCTTGCCGATCTGCACCACGTCGGCCGAACCGTCGCCGGGCGATAGCTGCACCACGCACAAGCGGTCGCGGACCGGCGCGAGACCCATGGTCTCGGTATCGATCGCAACCGCACCGGTATAGCGCGCAAGATCCGGCAGATCGCCGCGGTGCAGGCGGATGGTCATTCTATCTGGCCTTTCGGCCGCGCGATTCGTCGAAGATTGCGGGCGGCCAAAGCGTTGCCTAGCATCCGCGCCCGCGGCCTTCAATTGCCGCTACAGCGGCGTCGTGAACGCGGTATCCCGGCCCGCCGCGCGGTCTTCTGGCAAGCATCCAAAACCTTGGAGTGTCGCCCGCACCGCGTCATCGATGGCAAGCGGATTGAGATCTCGCTCGTTTGAACGAGGCCTTGGTGCCCAGGAAAGGACTCGAACCTTCACGACCTTTCGGCCACTGGCACCTGAAGCCAGCGCGTCTACCAATTCCGCCACCTGGGCATGCCACTCGGGGCAAGGGCGTGACATAAGGGTCCGCGTTTCGCCTTGTCAACGCTTGAGAATAGCGCCCCGGCCCCGCTATACAGAGAACCTCACCGCTTCGCGAAGGCCGCCATGACCGAAATCCCCGCAGAGACGCTGGTTACCGTGTTCGGCGGCTCGGGTTTTCTCGGCCGCCATCTGGTGCGGGCGCTGGCGCGCGAGGGCTACCGGGTCCGCCCGGCGGTACGCCGGCCGGACCTTGCCGGCCATCTGCAGCCGCTCGGCCGGGTCGGGCAGATCCATGCCGTGCAGGCCAACCTGCGCTATCCAGGCTCGGTCGAAGCCGCGGTGCGCGACGCGGACGTGGTGATCAATCTGGTGGCGGTGCTGTACGAGCGCGGCAAGCAGACATTCGAAGCCGTGCAGGCCGAGGGTGCCGCTACGGTCGCACGCGCGGCCGCGGCCGCCGGCGCGCGCCTCATCCATGTGTCGGCGCTCGGGGCCGATCCGGATTCACCCTCGCTCTATGCCCGCACCAAGGCGGCGGGCGAGGCCGCGGTGCTGGCAACCGTGCCGGATGCGACGATCTTCCGTCCCTCGATCATGTTCGGCCCGGAGGATGATTTCTTCAACCGCTTTGCCTCGATGGCACGTCTGTCACCGTTCCTGCCTTTGATCGGCGGCGGCGCGACCAAATTCCAGCCGGTGTTCGTCGGCGATGTCGCGCAGGCGATTCTCAAGGCGACAGGCGGTGCTGCCAAGGACGGTACGATCTATGAGCTTGGCGGGCCCGAGGTGCGCAGCTTCAAGCAGCTCATGGAATATGTGCTGGCGATCACCGAGCGCAAACGTCTGCTGCTGCCGATCCCGTTCGGCCTCGCCAAACTGCAGGCGCAGATCCTCAAGCTGTTGCCGACACCGCTGCTGACGCCGGATCAGGTCGAGTCGCTGCGCGCCGACAACATCGTGTCGGACGCCGCCAAGGCCGAAGGCCGCACCCTTGCGGAACTCGGCATCGAGCCCGCGGCGCTGGAAGCGATCGTGCCGAGTTATCTCTGGCGCTTTCGCAAGACCGGGCAGTTCCGTGGCCGGGTGGCTTAAGCTCTATTTGATCAGCGCGAGCCCGATCAGCCCGAGCGCGCCGACGATGATGCGCCACCAGGCGAACGGCGCAAAGCCGTGGCTGGTGACGTAGTCGAGAAATTTCCTCACCACGATCCACGCCGCGATGAACGACGTTACGAACCCGATAATGACCAGCAGCGTGTTGCTGCCGTCCATCTGCTGGTGGTTCTTGTAGAGATCATAGGCGAATGCGCCCGCCATCGTGGGCATCGCCAGATAAAACGAAAACTCGGCCGCCGCGCGCTTGTCGGCGCCGAGCAACATCGCCGACACGATGGTCGCGCCGGAGCGCGACACACCCGGGATCATCGCGAGGCATTGCGCGAACCCGATAAGGAGATAAGTGAGCAGCGGCAGTTCGGTCGCCTCGTGATAGCGCGGCTTGAGCTTCAGCCGGTCGATCCACAGCAGCACGCCGCCGCCGATGATCAGGCTGATGCAGACGATCCAGGGATTGAACAGCTGGTTCTTGATGAAGCCATGCAGCGCGGCGCCGATGACGGCGGCCGGCAGGAAAGCGACCAGCACGCCGAGGATGAAGCGGCGCGGCGCCGGATCGCTGAGCGCACCGACGGCGATCGCGAGCAGCCTTTGAAAATAGATCGAGAGAATCGCGAGAATCGCGCCGAGCTGGATCAGCACCACGAAGGTCTTGCCGAACGCGTCGTCGTCGAAGCCGAAGAAATGCTCGAGCAGCAACAGATGCCCGGTCGAGGAGACCGGCAGGAATTCGGTCAGACCCTCGACAATGCCGAGGATCACGGCCTTGAAGGCATCGAACAGCATGGGGCGCTCCGGGTGGTGCGACAGAGTTCGGCGAGAGCCGCGTCGAATCGGCGCGACGCTTGTCGCCCAAGCGTCCACGCGGGGCAACCGCAAAGCGGCCGCGCACCGTTTCCACTTCGCGGGATCATGCGCTAGGGTCCAGCGCCAGCACACTTTTGCGTCGAATCAAATCTTTGCCAGCGCGGCCCGATGATCACGTTGTTCCACCATCCGTTCTGCCCGCATTCGCGCTTCGTGCGCCTTGTGCTGGGCGAATTCGGTGCCGAAATGCGCCTTGTCGAAGAGCGCGTATGGGAGCGGCGCGAGGAATTCCTGGTGCTCAACCCTGAAGGAACCACGCCGGTTCTGATCGAGGAGGGGCGTCCGGCGGTCCCGGGCGCCACGATCATCGCCGAATATCTCGACGAGACGCGCGGCGCCGGGCAGGGCGATCGCCGCCTGTTGCCGGTCCATCCGTCCCCGCGCGTGGAGGTGCGGCGGCTGTCGCACTGGTTCCACGAAAAATTCTTCGCCGAGGTCTCGGGCTTGCTGGTGACCGAGCGGATGTACAAGCAGACGATGCGCACCGAGCAGGGCGGCGGCCCGCCGGACACCAGCGCGATCCGTGCGGCGCGCCATAACATCCGCTATCATCTCGGCTACATCGGCTGGCTCGCACGCCAGCGCACGTGGCTTGCCGGCGAACAGATGAGCTACGCCGATCTGGCGGCGGCCGCGCACCTTTCGGTCGCGGATTATTTGGGCGATGTGCCGTGGAGCGAGGACGAAGCCGCAAAGACCTGGTACGCGCGGGTAAAATCGCGCCCGTCGTTTCGCCCGCTATTGGGCGAGACGATCCCGGGCATTCCGCCGGCGGCGAGCTACGCGGATCTCGACTTCTGACGCGCGACATCAAGACGAAGCTGCAGGAGACCGCGCGGCAGCATGGTTTCGATGTCGTCGGCATCGCGCGGCCGGACTCGATCCGAGAGGTCAAGCCGTATTTCGAGCGCTTCATCGCCGAAAGCCAGCATGGCGACATGGACTGGCTGGCCAATACCGCGGCGCGCCGCACCGACCCGCACGTGCTATGGCCCGACGCGCGCTCTGTCATCATGCTCGGGCTGAACTACGGGCCGAACGACGATCCGCTGCGTGTCCTGCAGCATAAGGATCGCGGCGCGATCTCGGTCTACGCGCAGGGCGACGACTATCACGACGTCATCAAGTCGCGGCTGAAGACAATCGCACGCTGGCTGATCGGCGCGGCGGGCGGCGACGTGAAGGTGTTCGTCGACACCGCAGCCGTGATGGAAAAGCCGCTCGCCGCCGCCGCGGGCCTCGGCTGGCAGGGCAAGCACACCAATCTGGTCTCGCGCCAGCTCGGCTCATGGCTCTTCCTCGGCGCGATCTTCACCACGCTGGAGCTTGCGGCGGATACCGCGGAGATCGATCATTGCGGTTCATGCGCGGCGTGCCTCGATGTGTGCCCGACAAACGCATTTCCGGCACCGTACCGGCTCGATGCGCGGCGCTGCATCTCGTATCTGACGATCGAGCACAAAGGGCCGATCCCGCGCGAGCTGCGGCGCCAGATGGGCAATCGCATCTATGGCTGCGACGATTGCCTTGCCGTGTGCCCGTGGAACAAGTTCGCGCAAGCCGGACGTGAGGCGAAGCTGTCGGCGCGCGCGGCCTTGCACGCGCCCGCGCTCGCCGAGCTCGCGCGGCTTGATGATGCGGCGTTTCGCGCGCTGTTTGCAAAATCGCCGGTCAAGCGCATCGGGCGCGATCGCTTCGTGCGCAATGTGCTGATCGCGATCGGCAATTCGGGCGACGCCGCAATGGCCGGCACAGCCGAGCATCTGCTCGACGATGCCGCGCCGCTGGTGCGCGGTGCCGCCGTGTGGGCATTGTCTCGGCTCGACGCGAGGCGGCTGGCCGAGCTCGCCGGCACGCATCGCGCGCGGGAGACGGACGCGACCGTCCTGGACGAGTGGAGAGCCGCTTAAGCATGCCGACTTTATTCTGCTTCGGCCTTGGCTATTCGGCCTCGCACTATATCGGCGAATTCGGCGCGCGGTTCGACCGCATCGCCGGCACGGTGCGCACGCGCCCGAAAGCGGCCGCGATCGCGGCATCGCGTTTCGGCCATCATGCGGTCGAAGCCTTCGTGTTCGACGGCGGCGCGGCGGTGCCCGAGATCACTGCCGCCCTGATGGACGCCGACGCCATGCTGGTCTCGATCCCGCCGGGCCAGAACGGCGATCCGGCGCTGGCGCAATTTATCGAGACAATCGCGGGCGCGCCGCATCTCGAAACTGTCGTCTATCTGTCGACCGTCGGCGTCTACGGCAACCATGACGGCGCATGGGTCGACGAGACGACGCCGGCCGCGCCGGTGTCGATGCGCAGTCGTGAGCGGCTGAATGCCGAAGAAGCCTGGGCGTCGCTCGGCGCGCACGCCGGCAAGTCGGTCGCGACCTTGCGGCTGTCCGGGATCTATGGCCCCGGCCAGAATGCCTTGCTGCAGGTCGCCCGCGGCAGCGCCAGGCGCATCGACAAGCCCGGACAGTTCTTCAACCGCATCCATGTTGCCGATATCGCGCGGGCGATCGAGGCCGCGTTCGAGCGCGGCGCCGACGGTGTGTTCAACGTGACGGATGATGATCCAACGCCGCAGCCCGTGCCGGTGACGTTCGCGGCCGAACTGCTCGGCGTACTGCCGCCGCCGGAAATTCCATTCATGGAGGCTGCGAAAAACATGACCCCGATGGGGCTGTCGTTTTATGGCGAGAGCAAGCGGGTTCGCAACGTCAAGCTCAAGCGCGAGCTGGGGGTCACGCTGCGCTATCCGACCTATCGCGAAGGCTTGCGGGCGCTGTTCGCGGCGGGCGAAGGGCGTTCTACCTGAACATATCGAGGCGCAGCGGGCGCACCACGATCACCGGACGCGTTTCGCGGCGGCCGCTGATCTCGGTCGGCACCCGATAGGCCTGCCGCGCGAGCTTGCGCTCCTCGCGCATGCGGCGCTTCTCGACGCGCCTGGAAACGGGTTCCGGCATCGCTTGCAAAGCTACGGGTTCAACCGACCGCCCGACCGTGTCCCGGGTCACCAACTTTTCTGCAGCCGGCGGCGCATCCATCTTGGGCGCGACCGGGGTCGACGCCTCCGGAACGGTCGCATCGGACGCACCGTCACGCGGCGCCATCACGAGACGCACTTTGCGAGTTTGCTCGGCGCGCGACGCGACGCAGCGGTTTTCGATATAGGGCCAGGTCTGTGCTTCGCAGGGCTTGGGCTTGGGTGCCGCAACTTCCACTGGCGCCGTCGCTGGTCCGACAACGTACGTGGCCATTGCGCCGGTCCCGGCCATCAATCCGGCTATCACGGGCAGCGCTGCCAAATTCAATGCCGTCAGGGCCATTGTGCCCTCCCCGCCTTCGGCGGGTCATGTACCCGCTCTGCGCGAGGAGAACGCGGCCGGACCGCGCCGGTTCCGCGGCCGTCTCCGTGTGAGGCGATTAACCGTGTGGCGCGAAAAGCTTCGCCAGCAGGCTGCGTTTGCGCACCGGACGGGCCGTGACCGGCTCTTCCTTGGCCGGATCGCCAAAACAGCCGCGGTAGCGGATCACGCCCCAGATCAGCGGATTCCAGTTGCGCCACGCCTTTTCGGCGTCGCGCCGCAGCAGGCCGCGCACGACTTCGGGCGCATCGCCGAATGCCTCGGGCATGACTTTCGTCAGCTCTTCGTCGCCGAGAATGTCCCATTTGGAATCGCCGCCCATCAGGCGCGAGCCGATCGAATAGACGACGCGGCTGATGCGCGTCTCGCGGATCGGGAACGAGCACATCGCACAGGGCTCGACATTGGTGTAGAGCGTGCAGCCCGATAAATCCTTGGTGCCCAGCGCTCTTTGCGCCATGCCGACCGCCACGATCTCGGCGTGGCGCGTGAGATCGCCGTCGCGCTTGACGCGGTTGGTGGTCTCGACCACGACCTCGCCGTCCTTGGCGATGACGCACGCGAAGGGAAACTCGCCTTCCTTGCCGGCGGTCTTCGACAGCTCGATGCAACGCGCCATCATCTTCAAATCGATGGCTTCGATTGCAGCCCGATCCATGACACCCAAAACCCTAATTAGCAGTGGACTTGCCGCGCGGACGCGCAACGAGGAATTGTCCGGTTTCATTAGCCCGGCGCGACGCCCCGCTCAACCTGACCTGACACCTTAGCTATTCACCGAGGCGTGCATTGACAGGTCAGCCGGCCCGCAGCGTACTGCGGCCCGGTCACTCTTACTTAACGCCTGCCGAGACGGCCCCATTTGGAGGTTCATCCGATGTCTGCACAGCCACAACTCGTATCCGATATCGAAGGTCTTGCGCGCCAGGTCGACCCGCTGTCGCGCCGCGGCTTTTTCATGAGTTCCGCCGCCGCCGCGGCCGCCGGCTATACACTTGCCGCCGGCCCAGTCAACGCGCAGGCGATCACGACCGATATCGAAGGCCTGACCGTCGGCGACGCCAAGGTCAAAGTTTCAGATGGCGAAATGCCGGTCTACTTCGCACGTCCCGCCAACGTCCAAAACGCTCCTGTGATCCTGGTCGCGATGGAGATCTTTGGCCTGCATGAGTACATCAAGGACGTCACGCGGCGCCTGGCCAAGCTCGGCGCCTTCGCGGTCGCGCCCGACTACTATTTCCGCAAGGGCGAGGATCTGACCAAAATCACCGAGATGCCCAAACTGATGCCGCTGGTGAACGCCAAGCCGGACGCCGAGCTGCTTTCCGATCTCGACGCGACGGCGGCGTGGGCCAAGGCCCAAGGCGGCGACACTGGCAAGCTCGGCATCATGGGCTACTGCCGTGGCGGACGCACCGTATGGGTCTATGCGGCGCATAACCCGACCCTCAAGGCGGGCGTCGCCTTCTACGGTCCGCTGGTCGATGCGGAGGGCCAGAAGGCGATCTGGCCGAAGAGCCCGACGCAGCTCGTACCCGAGATGAAAGCACCGGTGCTCGGCCTCTACGGCGAGGCCGACCAGGGGATTCCGGTCGCGCAGGTGGAAGCCATGAAGGCCGCGCTGGCAGCCGCGAACAAGCCTGCCGAGTTCAAGATCTATCCCGGCGCGCCGCACGGCTTCCATGCCGACTACCGGCCGAGCTACCGCAAGGAAGCCGCCGACGACGCCTGGGCGCAGATGACCGCGTGGTTCAAGAAGAACGGCGTGCTGGGCTAAAACTCCGCCACCGCCCGCATCAGCCGCTCCAAGTCTTCCGGCCGCGAGAGGCGGTGGTCGCCGTCCTTGACCAGCGTCAGCACCACGTCGTCCTGCGCAAGCCGCGAGGTGAGCGCGACGGCGTGGTTCCACGGCACGTCCGGATCCTGCACGCCCTGCAGGATCCGCACCGGGCATCCGGTCTCGATCATTCCGCCGAGGAGCAGATGCTTGCGCCCATCCTCGATCAGGCCGCGGGTGATCGGATAGGGTTCGCCGTAGTCCGACGGGCGGTGCCAGACGCCTTTGGTCCCGATCTCCTGCCTGATCTTTGCGGGAAATCGCTGCCACATCAGCACCTCGGTGAAATCGACCGCCGGCGCGATCAGCACCAGCCCGGCCACCGTCCCGGCCGCCACCTGGCCTTCGGCCTTGCGCCGCCGCAGCTCGCGCACCAGCAGCAAAGCCAGCCAGCCGCCCATCGAGGAGCCGACCACAACCTGCGGCCCTTTGGCCTCGGAGTCGAAGACCGCAAGGCTATCCTCCAGCCAGCCGCCGATGGTGCCGGCGGTGAAATCGCCGCTCGACTCGCCGTGCCCCGAATAGTCAAAGCGCACGCAGGAACGGCCATTTTCGCGCGCCCACTGCACCAAAGCCTCGGCTTTGATGCCTTTCATGTCGGATTTGAAGCCGCCCATCCAAAAAACGCCCGGGCCGGCGCCGCCGTCGCGGCGGACCGCGATTGACCTCTCCCCGGAACCGGTTCCTAATTTTAAGAAACTCAGGCAAGATTGCGACATTCGGGTATCCCGCCTTGCGGTGAGAGCTGGTGCGGTGCGACAGAGGACCAAAGAGATCGTGCCGCTTCGCGTTGAAGCCAGCGCTGGATTGGACGTGTTTCGCCGCATCGCGCGGCGCAACGCAAGGGCTGCGTCGGCTGACCAAGCGTCATATGCTATAGGCTTTCGATCATGAGCGTCGCCGACGCCATAGCGCCGAAAGCCGCGCGCGGTCTCCCAGGCGCCACCGTGTTGCAGATCCTGCCGGCGCTGACCGAGACGCCGGCTGCACGCGCGGCGGTCGACGTTGCGGTCGCGCTGCTGCGCTCCGGCGCGCGCGTGATCGTCGCCGCCGAAGAGGGGCCGCTCAACACCGATTTGCAGGGACTGGGCGGCGAGTGGGTCCGGCTGGTCACCGACTCGGCCAATCCGCTGGCCATCTCACGCAACGCAAACACCATCGCGGCGCTGGTCACGACCGAGCGGATCGATCTCGTGCATGCACTGAGCGTCGGTGCATCGCGCAGCGCCGCGACGATCAAGAAGAAGGCCGGTGCCTGGCTGGTGCACAGCTATGCGGGCGCGGACCTTCGCCGCATCAGCCGCGACAAGTCGTATTCGCGCGCGCTGCTTGCCGGCGACCGCGTCGTGGTCTCCTCACGCTATGTGGCGGATCAGGTCGCAACACGCCATCAGGTTGCGCGCGAGAAACTCGCGGTCATTCCGCGCCGGATCGACGGCGCGCGGTTCGATCCGCCCGCAATCAGTCCGGAGCGCGCGACGGTGCTGCGCCGCGGCTGGAAGATCGGACGCGGCCAGCGCGTCATTCTGGTACCGGGCAGGATCGATCCCGCGAAGGGCCAGCTGACGCTGGTCGAGACCGCGCGCATCCTCACCAATGGCGGACTGCGCGGCGTGATCTTCGTGCTCGCAGGCGACAACCGGCAGCACTTCGACTACGCCAAGCGGATTGCCGAGCAGGCCGAAGCGCATGGCGTCGCGCATCTGATCCGCCAGATCGGCGTATGTCCCGACATGGCGGGCGCCTATCTTGCCGCCGACTTCGTCGCGATACCGCAGATCGAACCGCCGGCGTTTCCGCTCGCCGCGGCCGAAGCAATGGCGATGGCGCGTCCGGTCATCGCGGCGAATGTCGGCGCCATTCCGGAGATCGTGCTCGCGCCTCCTAACGTGCTGGAATTGCGGCGCACCGGCTGGCTCGCCGAGCCGGATGATCCGCTGAGCTTCGCGCGCGCGATCGCGGCGGCGCTCGCAACGGAAGCTTTCGCCTATCGCGCGATCGGCACGCAAGCGCGCGCTATTGCAACTCAATATTTCACGCCCGTGCGCACCGCAGCGGCAACTCTCAGTCTCTACGCAAACTTGTTCGAAGGACGCTGACCCCCGATTGCGCTTGCGCGCAAACGGGACTATCAGTCGCGCGGGGGACGGAACATCGAACGATCAACGGTGCCGGCCATTCGGGGTAATAAAGCCGCGTACATGACTATGAGGTCGATCGAGTGAATTCGCGAGCCCACGCGGCGCGTCTGCCGCTCGTCCCCGGAGCGGGTCCTGTCGAAACCACCGCCGCCATGCCCGCCGTCCGGTCTACCGGCGAGGTTCTGGCATTCGCGCGACCGCTGACGGTGCTGGTCGTGGTTCCGACGCTGCATGCCGGCGCGGCCGACGCCGGCGCGATCGATCTGGTACGCATTCTCAAGAACGGCGGACATCGCGTGATCGTGGTTTCGCGTGGCGGCCGTCTGGAAGACGAGATCGATTTGCTCGACGCGGAGTTCGTGCGCCTCGATGTCGAGAGCAACAATCCGCTCGTGATGCTGCGCTCGGCCTTCGCGCTTGCGCGCATCATGCGCGAGAAGCACTGCGATCTGGTGCATGCCCATGGACGCGCGGCGGCATGGAGCGCCTGCGTGGCGGGACGGATGTCGCGCGTCCCGTTGCTCACGACCTGGTACAAAGGCTTTCGCGAGCAGAACGCGTTCAAGCGTCTCTACAACAGCGTGATGGTGCGCGGCGAACGCGTGGTTGCGGTCTCCGACCAGCTCGCGGAGCTGATCGTGGAGCGCTATCATATTCCCGCCTCGCGCATCGCCGTCGTGTCGGCGAGCATCGACACCGCGCGCTTTGATCGCAACACCGTCTCGATCGATCGCCTCGATGCGATCCGGCGCGCCTGGGGCGTGACGCCCGACACCAAGGTCATCCTCGTCGTCGGCCGCATGCTGCGCCGCAAGGGGCACGATGTCGTGGTCAAGGCCGTGCACCGCCTGAAGGAACGCGGCCTGAAGGATTTCATCTGCGTGTTCGCCGGCGAGGATCAGGGCCGGACGCACTACACCGGCGAATTGTGGGATCTGATCGGCGCGACCGGAACCTCGGACGTCATCCGCCTGGCGGGCGCCGTCGACGACATGCCGGCCGCCTATGCGGTGGCGACCATCGTGGTTTCTGCGGCGGTTCAGCTCGAAGGGCTGCAACGCGCGATCCTCGAGGCGCAGGCGATGGCGTGCCCGGTCGTCGTGTCTGATCTTGCCGCCGGGCCTGACGCGGTGCTGGCGCCGCCGGCGGTATCGGAAGAGCGCATGACTGGACTGCGTGTCCCAGCCGGCGACGAGGCGGCGCTGGCCGCGGCTCTTATCCGATTGTTTTCATTGAGCGATAGTGCGCGTACCGCAATCGGTGGGCGTGGCCGCGCCTGGATCTGCGAGCATTTCGATGCGCCCAGCATCGCCCGCTCGACGCTCGCGCTTTACGCCGATGTCACGCGCGCACGGACGGCGGGTTGAGCGTTTTCCAGCCATTCGCTTCAAGATTCATCATTTACCTACGGTTCGGCGTTGACTTAAGGGCGGATTGTACCGATCTTTCCCTCTCCGATGCGTGATTTGCCGCTCTCCTGGCCCGATGGCAGGTTGATCGGCCTTAACGACATCGGATCGTCGCAACAGCAAAAGGATTTTGAGCCATTCGTCGCCCGATGAGAGCACCAGAGCCCGCCCGCAAGGACGGCCCACGGATCAACGAGGAGATTCGCGTCCGCGAAGTTCATCTGATCGATAGAGACGGCGCCAACAAAGGCACCGTGTTGATTGCCGACGCGCTTGCAGCCGCACAGGAGGCGGGACTCGACCTGGTCGAGATCTCTCCGAACGCCGCGCCGCCGATCGTCAAGATTCTCGACTACGGCAAATACAAATATCAGGAACAGAAGAAAGCCGCCGAGGCGCGCAAAAAGCAGAAGGTCGTCGAGGTCAAGGAGCTGAAATACCGCCCCATGATCGACGATCACGATTACGAGGTAAAACTGCGCGCGATGCAGCGGTTCTTCGAGGAGGGCGACAAGGTCAAGGTGACGTTGCGCTTCCGCGGCCGCGAGATGGCGCACCAGGAACTCGGCACGCAGCTGCTCAATCGCGTCAAGGAAGACGCCGCGAAAATGGCCAAGGTCGAGATGGAGCCGCGCTTCGAAGGGCGGCAGATGATCATGATTCTCGCGCCGAGATAAATTCTCGCGCCGGGGCCGCATTGTTTTCAGATTGAGTGTTTCAACGCCCGTGACCAAGGTCGCGGGCGTTTTGCATTCAAGTCGCAACGCGCGTCAGCGCGCGCCGCACATCGTGGTCAGCACGATCAGGCGCGAAACAACCGGCTCGGCATCGCTCGTCCCGCGCCCCGCATAGCGCATGCGCGCGAGCCGCCGGTCCTTGGCGAAGGCCTGCACCGGCGAGACCTCGACGATGTCGTCATTGCCGGTCCGCGCCGCATAGCGAAAGGCGCCGCTGCACGACTTCGAGAAGGCGGCTGCCGGGGCTACGACGGCACCGGCCTTATTGATGCTTGCGGTGACGGATGAGGTTGAGGAAAGGAAGACTGCGGCCGCCGCCAGCGGCGGGCAGATCAGCGTGTAGACCACTTTCAACCAACGCGACGAGGGCATGAGTGCCTCCTGCCGATGCTGGTGGTCTCCTTCCGTTCTGCAGCCTCCGGGCAGGTCGGTCGCTCGGCCGCCGGGTTAACC
>JBBWZU010000845.1:0-3470 GCA_039649225.1 Hyphomicrobiales bacterium
ATGCTGATCTCGCCTTCCGCATCGACACCGATGACGCCGGCGCTCGCACCCGCGAGCACGGCCTCGGTGAAACGGCGGCGGCTGTCGATGACGTCGCGCGCGCGCATCAGGTCGTCGCGCTGGGTGCGCAACTCTTGCGTCATGGTGTTGAACGTCTCGCCAAGGTGGGACAGATCGCCCTCCCCGCGCCGCACCGGAACCTGAACATAGAGGTTGCCTTTGGAGACGAGATTGGCGGCATCGATCAGCCGCCGGATCGGCGCAACCAGGCGATTGGCGAAGTTCAATCCGATCCACACCGCCGAGAGCAGCACGATCAGCGCGATCACGGTGTACATCAGCGCGAAGGCGATCTGCACGCCGACGCGGCGCTGCTCGAGGTTGGCGAATTCCGCGACGCTCTCCTGCGTCGCCTGCAATTGGGCGATCACGCGCGGATCGAGCGGCCTTGCGACGTAGAGATAGGTGTCGTCATAACCGCGCAGCTTCACCACCGCGGCGATGCTTTTTGTCTCGAGGAACAGCGCAACCTGCGGCTCGGTCTCGCCGACGCTGGCCAGCGCCCCGCTGGCCGAAGGCGGGCCGATGTCGCCGACGCCCTCGATGTCGGCTTTCTCGACCACCGACAAATCGCTGTGCACCATCAAGGTGAGCGGCATCCCGCGCACGCGCGCCTGGCCGGTGAGAAACTGGCGGAAACGCTCACGGTCGGAATCGAACAGCGGCTTGGCGCGGGTGACGTCGAACGACATCGCGGTCAGCTCGCTGCGCAGCATCTGGCCGTGCTCGTTGAAATAGACCTGGGCGACGGTCAGCGAATTCTCGATCACCGACTGGATGCGGGTGGAGAACCAGGGCGCAAGACCGCGATCGAGCGTGATGCTGGCGACGATCGCCACCAGCACGGCCGGCACCGCGGCCACGACCGAAAACAGCCCGATGATGCGCACGTGCAGCCGGGCACCGGCACGTCCACGCCGCCGCGCCTGCATGATGTTCCAGATCTCGCGGCCGATGACACCGATCAGCAGCAGCGAAGCCAGCGCGTCGACGGCGAGCACGCTGACGACCACCTGATGGGTCGGCGCGATCGGCGTCAGTCCGGCCAGTACCGCGAAGGTCACGGTCGCCGACAGGAGCGCCACCGTAACGGTGATGGACCCGAGCATGCGCGAGGGCTGCTTCGGCGCCGAAGCGCCTTGATCCGCAGTCGCGACCTCTTCGGCAAGTGTCATGCGATACAAACTGAGTTCGCGCGTTGGCTGGGAAACCCCAAGCTACGCAGCGTCCGCCGCAACGGCTGGGGCAATTGGTGCATTTATACGACACTGTTGCGTAATTACGACATTTTCGTGCCCACGCGGGCATCCACCTGTGGACCGGCAGCCGGCGCCCGGCATATTCAGCCGCGCGAAACCGAAGCCGACGCGTTGCGCCACGGCGCCCGCGTTGCCGAATCACGATGCCGGTTGAGCCCGAGTAGGCGCGACGCTCAGCCGCTGGTGCGGATGACCTGGATGTCGAGGTCGCGGATCTTCTTGCGCAGCGTGTTGCGGTTGACGCCGAGCAGATCCGCGGCGCGGATCTGATTGCCGCGCGTTGCCGCAAGTGCCGCGGAGAGCAGCGGCTGTTCCACCTCGCGCAGGATGCGGTGATAGAGCCCGGGGGGCGGCAGGTTATCCCCGAAATTGGAGAAATAGCGCGTGAGATGCCGCTCCATCGCCGAGCCGATGGTATCCTCGGAGCGCCCTTCGTCATCGGCCGCCGGAAATGCCGGCTGGATCAGCTCAGCGTCGATGACCGCCGCCGTGATGGTCTCCTGCGGATAGAGCGCCGCAAGGCGCCGCGCGAGGTTTTCCAGCTCGCGCACGTTGCCGGGCCAGCGGTAGCGCTTGAGCCGCTCGAGCGCAGCGGCATCGATCTGCTTGGTCGGCAGCCCCTCGCGCTCGGCGATCCCGAAGAAATGGCGCATCAGGTCCGCCACGTCCTCGACGCGTTCCCGAAGCGGAGGAAGCCGCAACGGCACGACGTTGAGGCGGAAGAACAGATCCTCGCGGAACAGCCCCTGCTGGATCAGCACGCGCAGATCTTTGTTGGTGGCCGCCACGATGCGCACGTCGGTCTTGATCGGCGTGCGTCCGCCGACGGTGGTATATTCACCTTGCTGCAGTACGCGCAGCAGCCGCGTCTGCGCCTCCATCGGCATATCGCCGATCTCGTCGAGGAAAAGCGTACCGCCTTCGGCTTGCTCGAAGCGGCCGGAGGAACGCGTGTTGGCGCCGGTGAAGGCGCCCTTCTCGTGGCCGAACAACTCGGATTCCACCAGATCGCGTGGAATCGCCGCCATATTGATGGCGACGAATGGTCCCGACCGGCGCTTGCCGTAATCGTGCAGCGCGCGCGCCACCAGTTCCTTGCCGGTGCCGGATTCGCCGGTGATCATTACCGTGAGGTCGGTCTGCATCAGCCGCGCGACGAAACGATAGATTTCCTGCATCGCGGCCGAGCGGCCGATCAGCGGGATATTGCCCATATCCTCGATTTTCGGCGGGTCGCGCGGGCGGTCCTTCGGTTCGGACAGCGCCCGCCCAACGATGGTGATCAGCTCCTTGAGGTCGAAGGGCTTGGGCAGGTACTCATAGGCGCCGCGCTCGGACGCGCGGATCGCCGTCATGAAGGTGTTCTGCGCGCTCATCACGATGACCGGCAGCTCGGGCCGCAGCTTTTTGATGCGCGGCAGCAAATCGAACGCATTCTCGTCCGGCATCACGACGTCGGTGATGACCAGGTCGCCGTCGCCCTGGCTGACCCAGCGCCATAGCGTTGCGGCATTGCCGGTCGAACGCACCTCATAGCCGGCGCGCGACAAGGCCTGGTTCAACACCGTCCTGATTGCGGCATCGTCGTCGGCGACCAGTATATTTCCTGCAGGCATAGGTTCCTCTTCAGGCTCCGCCGCCCGGCAAGGCGTCGTCCCCTGTGAACATCGGCATCAAGACGCGGAAAATGGTGTGTCGCGGCTGCGACTCGCATTCGATGATCCCGCCATGATCGCCAACGATTTTGGCAACCAATGCAAGTCCGAGGCCGGTTCCGGTCGGCTTCGTGGTCACGAATGGATCGAACAGGTGCGGCAGCAGGTCGGCCGGCACGCCGTTGCCGTTGTCCTTGACGCAGAACTCGAGCGGCAACGACACGCGGGTCTTGCTTCCGGGAACCTGCAGGCGCACGCCGGGACGGAACGCGGTGGTCAATTCGATCTGGCCATCGCCATTGTCGCCGATCGCTTCGGCGGCATTCTTCACCAGATTGAGGAACACCTGGATGAACTGGTCGCGGTTCGCCAGCACCGGCGGGAGCGAGGGATCATAGGTTTCGACGAACTTGATATTGCGCCCGAAGCCGGACAGCGCGAGCTTCTTCACGCGGTCCAGCACCACATGGATGTTGACCGGCTCGCGCTCGACCGG
>JBBWZU010000057.1:0-3179 GCA_039649225.1 Hyphomicrobiales bacterium
TTTTCGTCTCATTCGGCTCGCGATGTCGCGGCGCGCGGCTCCGGCGTGACCGCGGTGCTCGGGCCGACCAATACCGGCAAGACGCATCTCGCCATCGAGCGCATGCTGGCGCATTCGAGCGGCATGATCGGGCTGCCGCTCCGCCTCTTGGCGCGCGAGGTCTACAACAAATGCGTCGATCGCGTCGGCGCGGACGCGGTCGCGCTGGTGACCGGCGAGGAGAAGATCAAGCCGCCGAACGCGCGCTTCTGGGTCTCGACCGTGGAGGCGATGCCGCGCGATCTCGATGTGGCGTTCATCGCCATCGACGAAATCCAGCTCGCCGCCGACCTTGAGCGCGGTCATGTTTTCACCGATCGCATCCTCAACCGGCGCGGCCGCGAGGAAACGCTGGTGCTCGGCGCGCAGACCATGCGCGCCATGATCGAGAGGCTGCTGCCGGGCGCCAACATTCTCAGCCGCCCGCGCCTCTCGACCCTGAGCTTCTCGGGCGAGCGCAAGCTCACGCGGCTGCCGCGCCGCTCCGCCATCGTGACGTTCTCGGCCGACGAAGTGTATGCGATCGCCGAGCTGATCCGCCGCCAACGCGGCGGTGCGGCCGTGGTGCTCGGCTCGCTGAGCCCGCGTACTCGGAATGCGCAGGTCGCGCTCTATCAGTCGGGCGATGTCGATTATCTGGTGGCGACCGACGCCATCGGCATGGGGCTCAATCTCGACGTCGATCACGTGGCGTTCGCGGCCGACCGCAAGTTTGACGGCTATCAGTTCCGTAAGCTCAACCCATCCGAGCTTGGCCAGATCGCCGGCCGGGCCGGGCGCGCGACGCGCGACGGCACTTTTGGCACGACCGGGCGCTGCACGCCGTTCGAACCCGAGCTGGCGCAGGCTTTGGAGAGCCACAGCTTCGATTCCGTGAAGGTGCTGCAATGGCGCAACAGTGCGCTCGACTTCGCCTCGCTCGGGGCGCTGGCAGCCTCGCTGGCCCAGATTCCCACAACACAGGGCCTGACGCGCGCGCCGATCGCCGAGGATATTCAGGTCCTGGAGCACCTTTCGCGCGACGAGGACGTGCGCGGATTCGCCACATCGCGTGCCGCGATCGAGCGTTTGTGGGAGGTTTGCCAGGTTCCGGACTATCGTAAGGTGTCGCCGGCTGCCCATGCGGAGCTTGCCGTCACCCTCTTTGGATTCCTGATGCGGGAGGGTAGTATCCCGCCCGACTGGTTCGCCACGCAGGTTGCGATGGCGGACCGCATCGATGGCGATATTGATACGCTAGCGAACCGTATCGCCCACATCAGGACCTGGACTTTTGCGGCAAACCGTCCGGACTGGCTCGCCGATCCCGAGCATTGGCAAGGCGTCGCGCGCGGCGTGGAGGACAGATTGTCCGACGCGCTGCACGAACGTTTGGCCGAGCGCTTCGTTGATCGCCGAACCAGTGTGTTGATGCGGCGGCTGCGCGAGAACACAATGCTCGAAACCGAAATCACGAAAACTGGCGAAGTCGTTGTCGAGGGGCACCCGATCGGGCAGCTCCTGGGTTTTCAATTCGCCGCCGATGCGGCCTCGGCCGGACCTGAAGCCAAGGCGTTGCGTGCCGCGGCGCAAAAAGCGCTCGCCGGCGAGATCGACGCGCGCGCCGCCAAGCTCGGCCATGCGCCCGACGAGCAGTTCGTGCTCGCCTCGGACGGCATGCTGCGCTGGCAGGGCGAGCCGGTGGCGCGGCTTGCGGCCGGGGACGAAGTGCTGCGGCCGCGCGCGCGCATTCTCTCCGACGAGCATCTGACCGGCCCCTCGCGCGATGCCGTGCAGGCGCGGCTCGACCTCTGGCTCAAGACGCATCTGGAAAAGCTGCTCGGCCCGCTGTTCGCACTGGCCTCGGCAGAAGACATCACCGGCATCGCGCGCGGCGTCGCATTTCAGCTGACCGAGGCGCTCGGCGTATTGGAGCGCAATCGTGTTGCCGAGGAGGTGAAGGGGCTCGACCAGAACGCGCGCGCGGCCTTGCGCAAATACGGCGTGCGCTTTGGCGCCTATCATCTTTATCTGCCGAACCTGCTCAAGCCTGCGGTGCGCGCGCTCGCGCTGCAGCTCTGGGCGCTCAAGGAAACGACCCCCGACACCAAGGGTCTCGACGAGGTGCCGCATCTGGCCTCGTCCGGCCGGACATCGTTCCCGGCCGACAAGGATGTGCCGAAGGCGCTCTATCGCGTGGTCGGCTACCGGGTATGCGGCGAGCGCGCGGTGCGCGTCGACATCCTGGAGCGGCTCGCGGACCTCATCCGTCCGGCCATCGCCTGGCGCCCGGGTTCGCCCGGCATCAGGCCGCCTGGTGCGGTCGAGGGCGGCGGCTTCACCGTGACCGTCAATATGACGTCGCTGACCGGCTCGTCGGGCGAGGATTTCGCCTCGGTGCTGCGCTCGCTCGGCTACCGGATGGAGAAGAAGGTCAAGCCGGCCGAACCCGCGCCCGTCGTGGAGGCGCCGCCCGTGGCGGCGGAAGCGGCGGGTGAGATAACTGCCGCGGAAGCCATCGGTGAGACGACAGCGCCAGTGGAAACATCCAGCGAGGCCGAGCCGGCGGCGGCGAACGACGTCATCGAGACGCCGGTCGCCGCAGGTGTGGCGCCGGTCGTGCCGGAAAGCGAGCCGGTCGAGGCTGCGGCGGCCGAACCGCCGGCCGAGGCAAAGGCTGAAGAAAAACCCGCCGAGCCGGAGATGATCGAGGTCTGGCGCCCGGGCCGTCCGCCCGAGGAGCGCCGTCCGCGTCCGCAGGGCGAGCGGCGGCATGATCGCCGCCCGCGTTCGCACGCCGCGACCCCGGCTGCGACGGTAGAGGGCGCGCAAGCCGCACCCGCCGAGGCTGCGGCAGCGGCGCCGTCCGAGGGCGGCGAGGCCAAGCCGCGTCACGACCGGTCGCGCCACGGACGCGGCGGCCATCACGGCCAGGCCCCGGGCCAGGCCGACGCCGGCGAGAAGCGCGAGCGCGAGGGGCGTCCGCAGCAGCGCGAGCGCCGTGGCGGCAGCGGTCCGGATCGCGACCGTCAGGATCGCGGCCCGCGCCGCGAGGGCGGACGGCGCGATTTCAAGGATCGCGATCGCGGCGGCGGCAACCAGCCGCGCGAGTGGCGCGATCCGACCGAAAAGCGCGGCGGCCGCGAGCCCGATCCGAATTC
>JBBWZU010000074.1:0-6965 GCA_039649225.1 Hyphomicrobiales bacterium
CGGCAATTGCGGCGCTCGCGTTCGGCGACAGCGCTCTGGCTCAGACCAAGACTCTCTATGTGGCGGCCTATGGTGGCTCGTTCGAGCAGACCATGCGCCGGGACATCATCCCGCCGTTCGAGAAGCAGCATGGCGTGAAGATCGAATACGTCGCCGGCAATTCGACCGACACGCTGGCAAAGCTGCAGGCGCAAAAAGGCAATCAGCAGATCGACGTCGCCATCGTTGACGACGGCCCGATGTACCAGGCGGTGGCGCTCGGCTTCTGCCGTGACCTCGCCAAGGCGCCGATCTACGACGACATCTATGACGTGGCGAAGTTTTCCTCGAACAAGGCGGTCGGCCTCGGCATGGTCGGCACCGGCATCATGTATTCGAAGAAGGTGTTCGACGACAACAACTGGCCCGCGCCGACGTCGTGGGAAGATCTCAAGGACAAGAAGTTCACCAAGAAGCTGGTGATCCCGCCACTCAACAACAGCTACGGCCTGCATGCGCTGGTGATGATGGCGAAGCTGCGCGGCGGCAGCGAGAAGGCCATCGATCCCGGCTTCAAGTCATTCAAGGACGAGATCGGGCCCAACGTGCTGGTCTACGAGCCTTCGCCGGGAAAAATGACCGAGCTGTTCCAATCTGGTCAGGCCGTCATTGCGGTGTGGGGCTCCGGCCGCGCCAAGGCGCTGGGAGACACGGGATTCGCAACCGGCTTCATCTATCCGAAGGAAGGCGGCATCGCGCTCGGCATCGCGGCCTGCCCGATCGCCGGAGGCAAGAACCAGCCCGAAGCGGACACCTTCGTGCAGTTCCTGCTCAGCCCCGAGATGCAGGTCATCTTGGCCAAGGGTGCCGGCGCCGGTCCGTCCAACAAGACCGTCGAACTGAAACCCGAAGAGCGCGTGGGACTGCCCTATGGGGACGACGTCAAGAAACTGATCACCGTCGATTGGGATGTGATCAACCCGGCGCGCGAAGACTGGAACAAGCGCTGGACTCGCGAGATCGAGCGCTGACATCGTTGGTCCGACGCGCCAGAGCGGTACCCGCCGAAACGGTCCTGAGATGTCGTTTCTCGTGCTGCAGTCCCTGACGAAGCGCTTCGGCGACGTGACCGTCGTCGACGGCTTGTCACTTGCGGTCGAGAAGGGCGAGTTCGTGTCCCTCCTCGGCCCGTCCGGCTGCGGCAAGACGACAACGCTGCAGATGATCGCGGGCTTCGTCGAGCCGAGCGCCGGAACGATCAATCTCGGCGGGCGCGACCTGACCAAGATCAAGCCGGCGGCGCGCGGGCTCGGCATCGTGTTCCAGTCCTACGCGCTGTTTCCGCACATGACGGCGGCCGAGAACATCGCATTCGGTCTGGAAATGCGCGGCGTTGCGAGGCCTGAGCAGACCAAGCGCGTCGCCGACGCGCTCGCGCTCGTCGGGCTGGCGGGTTTCTCCGACCGCTATCCGCGGCGCATGTCGGGCGGCCAACAGCAGCGCGTCGCGCTGGCGCGCGCACTGGTCATCAAGCCGGACGTGCTGCTGCTCGACGAGCCGCTCTCCAATCTCGACGCCAAGCTACGCGAAGAGATGCAAGTCGAGCTGCGCCAGATCCAGCGCACCGTCGGCACCACAACCGTTCTCGTCACCCATGATCAGGGTGAAGCGATGGCGCTATCCGACCGCATCGTGGTGATGAACAGAGGGCGCGCCGAGCATGTGGCGCGGCCAACCGAAATCTACCGCGCACCGGCGACCGCGTTCGTGGCGAACTTTCTCGGCAAGATCAACGTGCTGCCGGCGGACATTTCCAACGGCGTCGCCCGCATCGGCACCAGCCAGTGGTCCGCCGCCGGCATGGCGGACGGTTTGGCGAATGCCAGTGTCCGGCCTGAGCGGATTGCGTTCAGCGACAGCGAGGGTTTGGCTGGAACCGTCAAGACGCGGATATTCCAGGGTCACCATTGGCTGCTGCATGTCGCAACCGAGGTCGGTCTGGTGCTGGTGATCACGCCGAATGACGGCCGCGCGGTTCCGGAGGAGGACAGCACCGTACGGCTCACCTGGCGCGCCGAGGACATGACGCTCACGCGCGCGGAGAGCGCCGCATGAGCAGCGTGGACGTTGCAAGCGGCGGGCGCACGCCATGGCTCCTCGCCGGGCCCGCGCTGCTGCTGTTTGTCGGAATCGTGCTGGTGCCGATCGTCATGACGGTGCTGCTCTCGTTCCATGACTGGGGACAGTACAAGGGCATCGAAACCATCATCACGCTGAAGAACTGGCACGAGATCGCGACCGACTCGTACTTCTTCGAGATTTTCCTGCGCACCTTCCGCATCGCGCTTCTCACCACCGTGATCTCGGTCCTGATCGGCGCACCCGAGGCCTACATTCTGAGCCGCATGGCGCCGCCCTGGCGCGGCGTGTTTTTGGTCATCGTGCTCGGCCCGCTGCTGATATCGGTCGTGGCGCGCACGCTCGGCTGGGCGCTGCTGTTCGGCTCGACCGGGCTGATCAATGTCGCGCTGGTGCGCCTCGGCATCGTGGCGACGCCGGTCCAGTTCATGTTCACCGAGACCGGCGTCGTGATCGGCCTCGTCCACGTGCTGGTGCCCTTCGTGGTGATCTCGGTCTGGGCCTCGCTGCAGCGGCTCGATCCGCAGATCGAGAATGCCGCCGTTTCGCTCGGCGGCTCCGGCTTTACGGTGCTGCGGCGTATCGTTCTGCCGCAAGTGATGCCCGGCATTTTGTCGGGCGCCATCGTGGTGTTCGCGCTCGCCGCCAGCGCCTTCGCGACTCCGGCGATCATCGGCGGACGGCGGCTGAAAGTCGCCTCGACGCTCGCCTATGACGAATTCCTCAACACGCTGAACTGGCCGCTGGGCGCGGCCGTCGCCGTGCTGCTGCTGATCGGACTTGCGGCGATCATCGTCGGCTCGAACCGCTTCGTCGAACGCCGCTACGCCGAGGTGTTCCGATGAGCCGCAACGGCCCGGCCGCGCTGATCTTCCATGCGCTGTTCATCACCTTCATCCTGGCGCCGATCGTGATCGTCTGCGCGGTGGCGTTCACGCCCGAGGGCTATCTGTCGCTGCCGACGAACGGCCTCTCGCTGCGCTGGTTCCGGGCCATCGCGGACTATCCAGAGTTTGTACGCGCTCTCCGCGACTCGCTCTGGCTTGCGGCGCTGTCTTCAACGATCGCGGTGCTGTTCGCGGTGCCGGCCGCGCTGGCGGTCGCGCGCTATCGCTTCGCCGGCCGCGAGGCCATCCTCGCGTTCTTCATGTCGCCGCTGATGATCCCGCATGTGGTGCTCGGCATCGCGTTCCTGCGCTTCTTCACCACCATCGGCATCGGCGGCACCTTCGTCGGGCTGGTGCTGTCGCACATCGTCATCGTGATGCCGTTTGCGTTGCGCCTGGTGCTGGCGGCCTCGACCGGAATGGACCGCGCCATCGAGCACGCCGCGATCTCGCTCGGCGCCAGCCCGCTCACGCTGTTCCGACGCGTCACGCTGCCGCTGATCCTGCCGGGCGTCGTGTCCGGCTGGGTCCTCGCCTTCATCACGTCGTTCGACGAAGTGACCATGACGGTGTTCATCGCCTCGCCCTCCACCACCACGCTGCCGGTGCGCATGTTTCTCTATATCCAGGACAATATCGACCCGCTCGTCACCTCGGTGTCGGCGGCGCTCATTTTCTTGACCGCGATCGTGATGGTCGTGCTCGATCGGCTTTACGGCCTCGATCGCCTGTTTGTCGGAGCGAGCCGATGATTCGCGAGGAGACCGAAATCGCGGTCGTCGGCGGCGGGCTGGTCGGCGCCAGCATCGCGTGGGGCTTGGCGCGTCTCGGCAAGCGCGTGACGATCCTCGATGAAGGCGATGACGCCTATCGGGCCTCTCGCGGCAACTTCGCGCTGGTCTGGGTGCAGTCGAAAGGCCTCGGCATGGCGGCCTACGCGGCGTGGTCCGTGCGCGCCTCCAATGCCTGGGCCGGGCTTGCCGGCGCGCTGAAGGACGAGGTTGGGATCGATGTCGCGCATCAGCGGCCGGGCGGGCTGATGCTCTCGCTCTCCGACGCCGAGCAGGAGCGGCGCGTCGCCCAGATGCGGCGGCTGCACAATCAACCCGAAATGATCCCGTACTCGTACGAAGTGCTCGATCACGCCGAAACCCAGAAGCTTCTGCCCGACATCGGCCCAGAGGTCGCGGGCAGCATCTATTGTCCGCTCGATGGCCACGTGAATTCGCTAAAGCTGTTCCGTTCGCTGCACGCGGCGCTCGCGGCACGCGGCGTGCTCTATTGCCCCAATCGTCCAGTCGCGACGATTTCCGCGCGCAACGGTGTGTTCGTGCTTTCTGGTCCGTGGGGCGAGCTTGGCGCCGAAAAGATCGTGCTGGCGGCCGGCGTCGGCAACGCACGGCTTGGACCGCAGGTCGGGCTCAATGCGCCGGTCCGGCCGCAACGCGGCCAGATCATCGTTACCGAGAAGGCCAAGCCGTTCCTGCGCTATCCGCTTGTGACGGTGCGCCAGACCGACGAAGGCGGCGTGATGATCGGCGACAGCCTGGAGGAGACCGGATTTGAAAGCGTCGTGACGACGCCGGTCGTCGCCACCATGGCGGATCGCGCCGTGCGCATGTTCCCGATGCTGGCCGGGCTCAATGTCGTACGCACCTGGTCGGCGCTGCGCGTGATGAGCCAGGATGGTTTCCCGATCTACGATCAGTCGACGTCGCATCCCGGCGCGTTCCTGGCGACCTGCCACTCCGGCGTGACGCTGGCGGCGAACCATGCCTTCGACATCGCGCCGCAGATCGCGGCCGGAAAGCTTGCCGACGCGCTTCTTCCCTTCAGTGCCAGGAGGTTTCATGTTCCGCAGGCTGCCTGAGGCGGCGGGCGAACCCATCGCCTTCACGATCGATGGCCGATCCGCGCAGGCGCTCGCCGGCGACACCGTCGCGGCCGCGCTTCTTGTTGCCGGCATCGATCATTGCCGCACGACGCCCGTGTCGGGCGCCAAGCGCGCGCCCTATTGCATGATGGGCGTGTGCTTTGAATGCCTCGTCACCATCGACGGTATCGGCAATCGCCAGGCCTGCCTGATCCCGGTGCGCGCCGGCATGCGGGTCGAAACGCAAAGCGGCGCCCGCGCCATCGCAGAGGAGACGCCATGATCCGCGACGTCGAGACCTTGCCGGCGCATGTCGATCTGGCCATCGTCGGTGCCGGGCCGGCAGGACTTGCCGCAGCCGCGACCGCCGCGCGGGCGGGCTTGAGCGTGCTGATGCTGGATGAAAACCCGAATGTCGGCGGGCAAATCTATCGCGCCGTCACATCCAATCCCGTGAAGGACCATGCGCTGCTAGGCGCGGATTATTGGCGCGGCGAAGTTTTGGCGCAGGACGCCGCCGCCTCGTCGGCGCAGCATGCGGCCGGTGCTATCGTCTGGTCGGTCGCGCCGGCGGAAGGAGGCGGTTACGAGCTCGGGGTGTCGATCGCCGGCCGCTCGCGCCTGATCACGGCACGCGAGGTGATGCTGGCGACCGGCGCGCTGGAACGGCCGTTTCCGGTTCCGGGCTGGACGCTGCCCGGCGTCATGAGCTGCGGCGGGGCGCAAACCGCGCTCAAGGCCTCGGGCCTGGTGCCGGACGGCCGCCCCGTGATCGCGGGATGCGGACCACTGCTCTGGCTCATCGCCTGGCAGTACCTCAACGCCGGCGTTTCGATCGCCGCCATCCTTGACACGACGCCGCGCGCGAACCGGCTCAAGGCATTGCCGCATTTGCCGGCCTTCCTCGGCTCGCCGTATCTCGCCAAGGGCCTGAAGCTGATGCTGGCGGTGCGGGCGAAAGTGCGCATCATCAGCGGCATCGAAGCCCTGCGCGCCGAGGGCACCGGCAAGGTCGAGGCCGTTGTCTACACCAAGACGGGTCGCGAGCAGCGGATCGCCGCCGATACCTTGCTGCTGCACCAGGGCGTGGTGCCGAACATCAATCTGTCGAACGCAATCGGTTGTCGGCAGGTCTGGGACGACACGCAACTGACCTGGAAGCCCGAGACGGATGCCTGGGGCGCCACATCCGTGGCCGGCATTTCTGTTGCGGGCGATGGTGCCGGAATTGCGGGCGCCGAGGCTGCGGCCGAGCGCGGCCGGATCGCGGCGCTCGGCGCTGCGTGCCGGCTCGGCAAGATCGACGCGGCGGCGCGCGACCGCGATGCCGCGTCACCGCGTGCGACGCTGACGCGCTTCGAACGCGGGCGACTGTTTCTCGACACGCTGTACCGGCCGGCCAAATCCTTTCGCGTCCCGCAAGGCGATACGATCGTGTGCCGCTGCGAAGAGGTCACGGCGGAGCGCATCCGCGCCACGGTGCCGCTCGGCGCCACCGGTCCCAACCAGATGAAGGCGTTTTTGCGCTCCGGCATGGGCCCCTGCCAGGGGCGGCTGTGCGGTCTCACGGTTGCCGAATTGATTGCGGATGTGCGCGGCGTACCGATGCGGGACGTCGGTTATTACCGACTGCGTCCGCCGGTAAAACCGATCGCGCTCGGCGAGCTGGCCGCGATGCCGAAGACTGAAAGCTCCGAGAAGGCCGTCGTGCGCGTATGACCGAAACCGCGGATGTCATCGTCATCGGCGGCGGCATTCATGGCTGCTCGACGGCGCTGCATCTGGCGATGCGCGGCGTCCACGTCACGCTGCTGGAAAAGGACTATCCGGGCCGCCACGCGTCGGGCGTCAATGCCGGCGGCGTGCGTCAACTGGCGCGCCACATCGCCGAAGTGCCGATCTCGGTGTTCTCGATGGCGCTGTGGGAGCGCATCGTGGATCTGGTCGACGATGACTGCGGATTTGCCAGCCACGGCCAGGTGCTGGTCGCCGAGAACGCCGGCGAACTCGACGCATTCCGCGCGCGCGTTGACGATCTGCGCCTGCATGGCTTTACCCACGAGGAGCTGATCGACCGCGACGAGCTC
>JBBWZU010000369.1:0-3167 GCA_039649225.1 Hyphomicrobiales bacterium
GCGCGGATGCCGTTGAGATCGCGCGTCACCGCCACGTCGAAGCCGGCGATCTGCTTGCCTTCGGCATCGAAGAAGTAAATGTTCGTCTGCCCGACCGCGACACCGATCAGGTAGGCACGCCGCGTCGAGCGCACGACCGCATTGGCGAATTTCGGTTCGGCAACGAGTACGTCCTTGATGTCGCGGGGCAGGTCGATCACCACGGATTTTCCGATCCCGAGCTGCACGAAGCGCGAACTGGAATCCGAGCCGACAACCTGCAGGCCGCTGGCGCCCGACGTTCCGATCGCTCCGGGCTCGGCGGCGCGCGCCGGTGCCGGGGCGCCGATGCACGCAGTGAGCGCCACGGCGGCCAGCCCCGCCGCTGTCAATGTCCAACTCGCCTTCATTCCCAGTCCCCTACTCAACTCATTTCGGCGTGGTTATGGTGGAAACACCAAAGCGCACCGTATTGATTCCCGCGCGCTTGCCTGCGGCGTCATCGATCGGAAGTGCGGTCTCGCCGGCATCCGCAAGGCTGCGCAGCGCCAACGACATTGTGCCGAGCTGGCGCGAGAGCGCGAGCTGTTCGGCCTGGCGTGGCGTGAGCTCGAGGGTTGCGGTCTTGCCGATCACGACCTTCTGCCCGTCCTTTTCACCGAGCGTCTGGTCGATCGCGAGCACGCGAATGTTCGTCATGATGGTTTCGGTCGAATGCGAATCCGCGCCGCCTGCCGTCTTGTCGGCATCGCGCTCGCGTCGCGACAGGATCACGTCGACATGATCGTTCGGCAGGATGAAGCCGCCGGCGCCCGTTTCCGGGGAGATTTCAGTCGAGATCGCCCGCTTGCCCTTTTCGAGCACCGCCGCCATGTAGCCCGAGCCGTTGGCTTTGATGAGCTTGCCTTCGCGCATTGGCTCGCCGGCGACGAAGGGACCGCGCGCGATGGCGCCGGTAAGCGTCACGATCGCGTCGGGTTTGTCCGATCTGCGGATGAACGACGGGCTCGCGGCCTGAACCGGCCAGACCTGCCACTGCATGTCCTGCGCCGATACCCCCTGGCCGAGAGCGATATCGGTTTTCGCGACCAGGATGTCGACGGTATCGATCTGGATGGTGGCGACGGGAGCCGGCGGCGGCGCTTCCTCGCCGGATCGTCCGGCGAGCAGCGCTGCGACGCCACCGGCGGCAACGGCCACTACAAGAACGACGAGACGCGCGGCTTTCATACGCTTCACTTTCCACAATGACGCCGTGACCGGGACCCGGTTCACGAAGCTGATTTCACCAGTGAAACGTCAATCCATGGTTAATGCCGGGTATCCAATTTGAGTTAACCGAGTCTTGCGCGGGAATTTGTGCGCGCGTGCGCGTTCGACTGCGTCCATTTCACGCCTTCGCGGTCGATGTCTTAATGAATTGCGAATTTTTTACCCGCGCCAGGCGGGTGCATCACGGGCGGGATCGCGGCAATCACATGCCGAATGGCTTCATCCAGGGCGTATCGGGATAAATCATCAGCGCGGCGAGCGCGAGCGCAATGCCGTAGGGCACGCCCGCGTCCATGCGATGCAACCTCTTGGCCCATTCCTGGTTGGCAAGCGCGCTGGGGAGCGGCATCAGGCGGAATCGGATGATCGCGAAGGTCAGGACGCCGCCGAACAGCGAGGCAAAGACCAGATAATTGAGCAATTGATCGAAACCGAGCCATAATGCGGTTGCGGCCGCGAGCTTGGCGTCGCCGCCGCCGATCCAGCCGCACGCAAAGAACGTGAAGGAGACGGCCAGCACGGCGAGTCCGGCGCCGACATGGATTCCGATCTCGGCGGGCGGCATGCCCCACATCAGCGCGAGCACGAAGAAGCTTCCGATCAGGATCAGCGACACCCGGTTGGAAATCGTCATGGTGAGCAGATCGCTCGAGGCAGCGAACGCCATCAAGGCCGGGAACAACAGCAATCTGATTGCGTCGGCCATCATGGGTTTCACTCCACTTTCCGCGGCCCTTTGGCCCCGGTACTCACTCCGCGGAGCATAGCTTCATGCGTGTTGCGGATCGGTTAGCGGCGCGCCAGAGGCGGGGTCATTCCGCAGTGCCGCCCGGCACTGCAGAATAACCCCGTCCTCTGGCGCGTGGGCCGCAGGAGATGCGGCGGGCTGAATATTACTGCAGCGCAGAGGAGACGCTGGTGAAGGTCGAGTTCAACTTGGTGCCGAGGCCCTGCACGACCGCGATGATCGCAACAGAAATGCCGGCTGCGATCAGGCCGTATTCGATCGCGGTCGCGCCCGACTCGTTGCGAAGAAAGGATTTGATCACGCTCATCTAGTCTCTCCCGATTTGGAACGCTGTGTTCGGCGCTGCGCCGAGAGTTCCGTTCTAGTCGGGAGGCTTGAATATCTCGTAAGCGTAATCGGTCGAATTCGAATAGATTTCTGCTGGATACCAGTCGATATACTGATACGTACTTGATATTGTCTTGCAAACCAAATATTGTCTTGCAAGCCAAAAGAAAAGGCCCCGGCGATGCCGGAGCCTTACTTGTAAGATACTTGCTCGATATTACTTCAGAGCGGCCGAGACGCTGGTGAAGGTCGAGTTCAACTTGGTGCCGAGGCCTTGCACGACCGCGATGATCGCGACAGAAATGCCGGCGGCGATAAGGCCGTATTCGATGGCCGTCGCGCCCGACTCGTCCTTGGCGAAACGCTTAACGAGAGACTTCATGGGTAGGCTCCTTTGATCCACACGTGGCTGTCTGAGCACATTGCGCCCGGGCTTTTGTTTTGCCCGATCCGGTGCTGTGGAAATTACAAGCCACCAATTGCGATTAAGTTAATCCGCCCGCCGAAAGTTTCAGTGTTGCTTCAGGTTAGTGACGTGGTTAACATCCTGTTTCAATGAAAAGCTAATGTAAATGTGGTACTGCGAGTCCGCTTTGTCTTGCGAGCATTTGGAGTGCCTCTTTGTATATCCGTTAAAAACTCCGGTATTTGGCCTGACAAAGACAGAAATGGCGCCGCGATAAACCGAAGACTTCGGAGGGGCTGCGGCGCGCACAATCGCAAAGACGCTACATTTGCACTTCATTCACCATTTTGCAGTCAAATCCGCGGTGGCGAACTGCGCCAGCGTGCTGACCAATAGTCAGTTCGAGTATCCGGAGAGTTGCGATGTTGGCAAAGA
>JBBWZU010000135.1:0-5208 GCA_039649225.1 Hyphomicrobiales bacterium
TGCCGCATCTGGCTGTGCGCAATTTCGCGTCCCCGGATGCGCTCGGGCGTTTCCTCGATCGGCTCACTGGCGAAGCCGGGGTGCGGCGGCTGCTCGTGATCGCGGGCGATCGCGCCGAGCCCGCCGGCCCGTTTCACGGCGCGCTGGAAGCGATCGATTCAGGGTTGATCTCGCGGCGCGGGATCGTCGAGATCGGCATTTCGGGCTACCCTGACGGCCACCCGCGCATCGCGCCGCATGAGCTCGACCGCCTGCTCGCCGCCAAGCTCGAAGCCGCGCAGCAGACCGGCCTTGCCGTGCAGATCGTTACGCAGTTCTGCCTCGATGCCGTGCCGCTGATCGCCTGGCTCAAGAAGTTGCGCGATCATGGCATCGATCATCCGGTGCGGGTCGGCATGGCCGGCCCAACCAGCCTGTCGACGCTGATGCGCTATGCGAAACGCTGCGGCGTGCGCGCTTCGACGCAAGGGCTCGCGCGCAATGCCGGCCTCATCAAGCATCTGCTCGGCGCCTCGGCGCCGGACGGCATCGTGCGGGCGCTGATCGAGGCCAATCGCGACGGCGAGCTTGGCGATATCGCGCCGCATCTGTTCTCGTTCGGCGGCATCGGCGCCACGGCGCGCTGGGCCGGCGCGACGGCGGCGGGGAAGATCACGCTCGATCGCGAAGGGTTTGGGGTGAGCGCGGGGTAACTCCGTTTCATACCTCCCCGCTTGCGGGGAGGTCGGTTCGCGAAGCGAACCGGGTGGGGGTCTTTCGTGCCAAGCAGAAACCCCACCCCGGCGCTACGCGCCGACCCTCCCCTTTCAGGGGAGGGATTAAGAAGTCATTTCATCCCGGCGGCCGCCCTCGCCTCGCCGGTCACTTCCAATATGTGCAGGCCCGTGTTCGCGCGGTCGACCACATAGATATAGCCGCGGTCGTCGGTCTCGACATTATTGCTCTGGATCGCGATCTTGCAGACGTCCTTGCCGTCGAGCTTGACGCAACGCTTGTCGGTCGCCTCGGTGATCGGCGGAATGAAATAACCGACTTCCTTGGGCCGGTACGGATTGCGGATGTCGATCGCACGCACACCTGCATTAAAGAACGTCACGAAGGCGAGCTTGTTGCGGAACACCGGCGCCATGCTCTCGTTCGAGGAATGCGAGCCGAAGCGCCCGCCGCGCTCGCAGAAATCGCCGACCGGCGGCGTGTAGCTTGCGACCACCATCGGCTGCTTCTCGATCGTGGCATCGACAAACCACACCATCTGCCGAGACTCGCCCGCGCCGCATTCATTCACCAGCGCCTCGTCGACGATCATCACCATGTCGCGCTCGGCGCCGAACTTGTCCTTGGCGAATTCCGGAATGCGCACCTTGCCGAGCGGATAGGTGGTGTGTGCGCCGACCAGCGGCGACATCTGGAATTCGCCGACCACCGGCGCGCGCAGGTTTTTCGGCGTCGGCTCCTTCGGGCCGTTCAACAGCTTCTCGCGGTCGAGGATCTGCAGCACACCGCCTTTGTTGGTGCCATAGCCGACATAGATGCGATTGCCCTGCGGCCCGGTCGAGATCGCACCGTGCAGTTCGGTCGGCACCTCGCCTTCGGTGCCGGGCTGCTGGCCGACCAACCCGAAGTCGCGAATGTGCTTGGGGTTCGCCGGATCGCCTAGATCATAGACCTGCATCATGCGGCGCGTGCGCCAGCCGGGCGCGCCGGAAACCAGGTACGCAATGCCGGTGTCGCATTCCCACCAGTTCTTGTGCGTGTCCTTGAGGCCTTCTCCGATGCGAGTGATCAGAGCCGGATTGGCCGGATCGGTCGTGTCCCAGATCTCATGCGCTTTGCCGCCGAACACGCGCAGCATGTAGGTCTTGGCGGCGTCGGCATGCGGCAGCGCCTTACCGTCGCACACGCGCACCATCTGGGCGCCGCCCTCCTCGTAGTTCCCCTCGATGCCGGGGATATGTTTCAGGTATTTCGGATTGGCCGGATCGGTGACATCGAGGATCGAGGTGCCGTTGAACTCGGCCTCGCCGGTGATCTTGTTGATCGGCTTCGGCACCTCGGGCGTGCCGCCATGGTGGCCTATATAGGCGATGTAGCGCTCGCCCTGCCGATGGATCGTCGGCTGATACGCGCTGCGCGCCTGCAGGTCGTTCATGCCGACGAGGCGCATGTTCGAGGCCTCGGGCGGATCGCCGACCTTGGGCGATTGTGCGTCTGCCGGAGCGAGTAAAAAAAGAATCGCCGCGAGCACGGCCAAAGCTTGCCAGGGCATCGTTTCCTCCACGCGTTTTGTTGTTGCGTGGAGTCTAGCCTTCTGCTCATCCCCGCGAAAGCGGGTAGCGGTGCAAAAAGCCGGGAACTGGATGACCGGTCTTTCCGTCCGCGAAAATCAGTTCACGTATTCACGTTCCCACCGTCGACCGCGATCATCTGCCCGGTGATGAAATCGCTGTCGGCGGACGCCAGAAAGATCAGCGTGCCGAGCAGATCCTCCGGCAGTGCGTCGCGCTTGAGCGCGCGCGACTGGATGGCGCGGTTGCGCGCGGTCTCGACGTGACCGGGATTCTGGCTGACGATGGTGTCGCTGAGCGTGAAGCCCGGCATCAGCGTGTTGACGCGGATGCCGTCATCGCCGAGCTCGCGCGACATCGAACGCGTCATCGCGATGATGCCGCCTTTGCTGGTGGCGTAGTGCATGATCCACGGTATGCCACGCACCGCGGTGCCGGAACCGACGTTGATGATCTTGCCATAGCGGCGCTTGGCCATTTCCGGTGCGACATGTTTCGCCATCAGAAATGGGCCACGCAGATTGACCGCCATCACCCGGTCCCAGAGGTCCACTTCGATTTCGGTGAACTTCTGCTCGTGCAAGGGCGCGTAGAGCGCGGCGTTGTTCACCAGCACGTCGATCTGGCCGAAGCGCTCCAGCGTTGCGGCGACAAGCTGCCTTACGGCACTCTCGTCGCTGACGTCACAGATATTCGCCGCAACCGAGTTGGCGCCATGTTTTGCGGCGATCTCGGCGGCGACATCGGTGCCGTCGGCGATGTCGACGATCATCACTTGCGCGCCGTGCTCGGCGAGAGCGAGCGAGTAATGCCGCCCGATGCCCTTGGCGCCGCCGGTCACGATCGCCACGCGTCCGGAAAGTCGTCCCATGCGTTTCTCCTTGCCGCGTCATGCTGTAGCCAAAAGCGCGCGCGCTGTGTACTGGGTCGCGGGCCATAACGACGGAAAGGTTTGCCCATGAACGATGAGCTTCTCGACTGCCTCACCATCCGCCAGCTTGTCGAGGACTGGGCGGTGCTGCGCGATGCGCGGATGTGGGACCGCTTCCGCCCGGTCTGGCACGAGGACGGCGTGATGATGGCGACCTGGTTTCAGGGCACGCGCGACGAGTTCATCAAGGTGAGTGAGGAAGGTTATCAGAAGGGCGTGCGCATCCTGCATTTCCTCGGCGGCTCGACCATCGATGTGTCCGGCAGCCGCGCGATCGCGCAGACCAAGATGACGATCTCGCAGCGCGCCAAGGTCGACGGCGTTTTGTGCGACGTGGTGTGTACCGGGCGGTTTTACGATTTCTTCGAGCAGCGCGACCGCTGGGGCCTGGTGCTGCGTCAACCGATCTACGAGAAGGATCGCCTCGATCCGCTCGATCCGTCGGCAACGCTCAAGCTCGATGCAGAGCTGCTGGCGCGGTTTCCGGAAGGCTACCGGCATCTTGCCTATCTGCAGACGCGGATCGGCTACACGGTGAAGCCCGACATGCCGGGCCTCGATGGGCCGGAGGTCGCGTCGCTGTACGCACGCGGCGAGAGGTGGCTGAAGGGGGAGAAGCTGTAGCGTCTCCGCACACTCACTCCTCACCCTGAGGAGCGCGGCGTAGCCGTGCGTCTCGAAGGGCGGCCGCAACCTCCGAGCGCCCGCCCTCGAGGCTCGCGGTGAAGAACCGCTCGCACCTCAGGATGAGGGCTTCGATTATTTCCCACCCACCTTCTTGATAAACTTCCCGAACCCGTCGAGCTGCAGCTTGATCATGTCCTTCGTGGCCTGATCCTTCAGCTCAAGCGTCGTGTCGTCGAACTTCTGCGGCGCGAAAGTGACGATCACCTCGGGCCGTCCGAACAGCAGCGCATCGATGCTGGTGAGGCATTGGCGCAGGTGATACTGCATGCGCGATCCGCCGAGCAGCGCGCCGGAGGCCGATTGCAGCGCGACCGGCTTATCTTTGAAGGGCTGGTCTTTCATGCGCGAAACCCAGTCGATCGCATTCTTGAGCGAACCCGGAATGGTCCAGTTGTATTCGGGACTGACGATGACGACGCCATCGGCGGCGCGGATCGCGGCCGCGAAAGCCGTCACGCTCACCGGAAAGCCGGTCGCGTCCTGGTCGTCATGATTGTAGTGCGGCATCGTACCGAAGGGCGGCGCAGGCGTGAACGTCATGCCGTCCGGCGCCAGCGCCGGAAGCGCGCGCACCAGCGCCGCATTGTAGGAGTTCTTGCGCAGGCTGCCGCAGATCGTCAGCACATCGGACATTCGTTTCTCCTGAATTCTTCAAGCCACAACAGCGAAATGCCGGGCGTGTGGCCCGGCATCTCTATCTCAATCGCCGCATTCCGCGGAATCTACTTGCCCGTGAACTTCCGGATCATCGCCTCGAAGCCGGCAAGCTGCTGCTTGATGAAGTTGATGCCGGCCTCGTCGGTGAATTCCATCTTGTCGTTGAACTTGGTGTGCGCCGATCCGACGAAGATTTCCGGCGTGTTGAACGTGTAGGCATTCAGGAACACCATGGCCTGGCGCAGCTGATACTGCATGCGCCCGCCGCCCATCGGACCGCCGGTGGCGGACTGGATCGCGACCGGCTTGTCCTTGAACGGCTGATCCTTGATGCGCGACACCCAATCGATCGCGTTCTTCAGGCCGCCCGGAATGCCGTAATTGTATTCCGGCGTCACGAAGATCACGCCGTCGGCCGCGCGCACCGCCTCGGACAGCGCCGTCACGTCGGCGGGAAAGCCGGTCGAATTCTGATCGTCCGCATTGTAGATCGGGAATTTCTCCCACGACGGCGCGGCCGAAATACTCATGCCGGCGGGCGCACATTTCGGCAGTTCGCGGGCCAGCGCTGCATTGTAGGAGCCCTTGCGCAGCGAGCCCACGATCGTGATCACATTCACCTTGTCAGCCATGTCGTCCCTCAATCGC